>JAHJCH010000300.1 GCA_018813065.1 Myxococcota bacterium | reverse complement strand
CGGCGCGCAGATAAGGCGGCGGCGCGGGCGCGGCGGCCTCGATCGGCGGGGCGGCCTCATCCGCCGCCGCGAAGAGGCCCGTCAGATCATCCTCACCGCCGAGGACCAGCGCCCGCTCAAAGGCGACGCGGAAGGCGTGGGCGTCGCTGAAGCGCGCGGCGGGGTCCTTGCTCAAGGCCCGGCCAATCACCGCCTCGACGGCGGGGCTAAAGGGCGGGCAGGCCATCCCCCGGCAAGGCTGATGCGGCAGCGCGTTGAGGTGCAGCCAGCGCAGGCGCGCCACGGGATCCGGCCCGGCGATCTCTCCGCGCGGATCTTGTGGCGTGAAGGGCAGCTGCCCCGTGAAGAGCTGGTAGGCCAGGGCCCCGAGGCTGTAGACATCAGCGGCGATCGTGGCCGCCCCGCCCCCCAGCCGCTCCGGCGCGGTGTAGGGCAGCTGGGGGCTCAGCCGCGCGCTGGGCCCTACGCGGAGCCGACTGTGGATGCCCGCGTCGCTGAGCTTGACCTCATCCAGCATCCCCGCGCCGGGCTTAAAGCGCACATGCGCTGGTCGCAGATCCCCGTGGTGGAGCCCCGCCTTGTGGAGCACGTCGAGGCCCCAGGCGACGGCGCGGAGGATCTGCAACGCCATCGTGTACTCCAAGGGCCCCCGCCGCAAAACCTCGTCGAGGCCAGGCCAAGGGCACCACTCCACGATCAGGTAGGGCGTCTGGTCGCTGAGCCAGCCCAGGCCGTTCACCTTGACGAGGTGCCTGTGCGTGATGGCCTTGTAGCGCTTGACGAAGCGCTCAAGCCGCTCAAGGGCCTTGGGATCACGGGCCTCGGGCAGCGTCAGCAGCTTGAGCCCCTTGCGGGCGCGCCCCACGCTGGGCGGCTCCACCTCGTAGAGGGCGCCGTTGGGGCCAAAGTGATGCAGCCGCAGGACGCGGAAGCGGCCATCGACGATGGCGCCGAGCAGCCCATGGAGATCGTTATCTGGGAGGCTGTGCATGGGCGGGCTATCGGCCAGGGCAGGATCAGGCTTGAGGGCGGGAGGCGGCCTGGTGGTCGTCGATCCACTGCAACGCGGCAGGGAGGATGACGAGGCTGGTGAAGAGGGCGGCGCTCATGCCCACGATGGTCAAAAAGCCCAGAGAGTTGAGGCCGTAGTGGTTGGCCATCATGAGGCTGCCAAAGCCCACCGAGGTCGTCAGCGTCGTCAGGATCGCCGACATCCCCGTGGTGCGCACGATGTACCACGCGCTGCCTGGCCCAAGCTCCTTGTAGCGGTGGTAGAGGTGGACCCCGTCATCGACGCCCATGCCGATCACCGTCGGCAGCGCCAACATATTGAAAAAATTGAGCTTAATATCGAGGAGCACCATGACCAAGGCGGTCACGCCCAGGCCCACGCCCAGGGGCAGGAGGATGATCCCCGTGGCCCGAAAGCGGCGCTCGAAGAGGAAGAGGAGCAGGACGACGATCAGCAAGGAGGCGGCGGCGGTCACGGCCCCGTCGTGCTTCATCGCCAGGATGATCTCCGCCCAGATCATCGGCTTGCCTGAGACGACCGGCGGGCGCTTGTCCTTGCCCTCCAGGCTGAGCATCTCCTCGCGGAAAGCCAAGGCCACCTCGCCATCCGAGGTCGAGCCGCGCGGCGAGACGAAGATGAACTCCCCCAGGCGGCCCTCGCGATCAGAGAACTTGGCCTTCACCCAATCGGGGAGATCGATGACCGTGAAGCCCTCCGGCTCGCAGTGGCGCAGCAGCTCATCGGCCCCGTCGCGCTGATCCCCCTCGAAGATGCGCACCTTGCGCGCCAGCTTGCGGCAGATCTTCTTGACCCACTGCTTTTTCTCCTCTTGCTGCGTGGGCACAAGGTTAAAGAGCGACTGAAAGCTCTTGAGCCTGGGGTGCTCACCGCCCGCCTTGTCCACGCGCTCTTGGAGCTGATCGAAGATGGCGCGGGCCTCCTCGGCGTCATGGGTGAAGATCACCGCCGGCGAGGTGGCCTGGGTGGTGCCGTACTGGATCTCTTTGTACTCCTGCGTCTCCTCGGTCTTCTGCCCCAAGCGGCGCATATCCAGCTCAAACTGGATCTCCCGTACACCCAGGGCCGCGCCCACCACGGCGATGAGGACGAACAGCGTCACCGTGCGCCCGCCGAGGGGGAAGCGGTGTGGTTGGATCTGCCCTCCCTCACCGCGCGCCACGCGATAGCCCAAGAGCTTGAGCGGCAGCCAGCGCTCATAGATGAAGATCAGCGCCGTGAAGACGATGAAGACGGCCACGAGGCACAGCAGCACGCCCACGGCGGCCACGCCGCCGAACTGGCTGAAGCCCTTAAAGTCGGCGAGGGTCAGCGCCAGGAAGGCCATGCAGGTGGTGGTGGCGGCCAGGACGTTGGCCGAGCCTGTCTCCAGATGCGTGATCTCCATCGCCTCAAGGGGCTCGGCCCCCGCCGCGCGCTCCTCGCGGTAGCGCCCGTAGAAGTGAATCCCAAAGTCGATGCCCAGGCCCATCAGCACGGCGAAGATGAAGGCCGTGATCAGGTTGAGGTAGCCCACGGTGAGGGCCACGAAGCCCATCGTCCAGGCCAGACCCAAGATCAGCGGCGCCATGACCACCACGAAGGCGCGGACGCTGCGGAAGAAGCCGATGATGATCAAGGTCAGCAGCGCGAAGGACATCCCCGCCGAGGAGAGCATATCGTGCTTGACCTGGTTGGACTCTTGGATGGTGTGGCGATAGCCGCCGCCGAGATCGACGCGCTTGACCAAGCCCTTGGGGCCGATGGGGCCAAACCGCGCGGCGATCTCGCGCTCCAAGATCCCCTGCGTCGTCTCCAAGATGTGCTGGGCGAACGCCAAATCGCCGCTGGGCTGGGTGGGATAAATTTGCAGCCCGATGGTGGTATAAGCGCGGTTGTAAAAGTACTCGCGGTAATCGCCGCGAGAGCTGCGGAAGGTGCGGCCCAGGTTAGACAGCCCGTCATCCTGCTCCCACTCGGCCCAGGCCAGCGTCTCTTGGTTCGCCGGCCCGCGCGGCGCGGCCTCCACAGCGGCGGCCTCCTCATCCTCAAAGAGCTTGAGCTTGCCCTTGACCGCCTCCTTGATCTCGGCGGTCAGCGCCTCATAGTAGTCCTCCAGCTCCTTGAGGGAGGGGAAGATGATCAGGGCGTTTTGATCGATCATGGCCACGTCTTGGCGCCAGACGACCTTGCGGATGTCCTCATGGGCCTCAAGGGCGCGGGCCAACTCGGGCAAGGCGGGCTTGAGCTTGTCGAGGTCATCGCTCATCAGGGTCGCCACGAGGATGTCGGCGCTGCCCAGGCGTGCTTGGAGCACCTCCATGGCCTTCACGCTGGGGGCCGACTCTGGCAAGAGATCCTCGATCTTGCTCTTGAGTGTCAGCCCCGGCCCCTCGCGGCCAGGGACACGGTAGACGAAGCCGAGCATGACCATCGCCGAGAGCACGGCGAGGGTGAAGTAGAGGTAAGGGCGCCGGTGTATTGACCCGACGAGGCGATGGATGGGGGCCTTGATGCGCACACGCTCGCTCCAGCAATCGCGACGGGCTTGAGTATCACGCCCGCCCGCCCCCTGTCACTCGATCCGGGCGTCGGCGAGATCCCCCAAGGCCGCCCGCTCCAAGCGCCTTTAAAAATGCGCCCCGCATCATTACCTTGCCGTGGAAAACCAACAAGGAGTGAGGATGAGGTCTACGCGCTGGCTCTTGATCTTGGGGCTGCTGTGGGGCTGCGGGGAGGACAATGAGGCGGGGGGCGGAGATCGAGGCGCGAATCTCGACGCCGCGCCAGACGCCGCCGTTGAGCTTGATGTGGCCCTGGACGCCGCGCTGGACGCCGCGCCCTTACCTGATGCAGCCCTCGACGCCGCGCTGGACGCCGCGCCCTCACCTGATGCCGCCCTGGACGCCGCGCTGGACGCCGCGCCCTCACCTGATGCAGCCCTCGACGCCGCGCTGGACGCCGCGCCCTCACCTGATGCAGCCCTCGACGCCGCCGTTGAGCCTGACATGGCCCCAGACGCTGAGCCCTACACCCCCCCCTTCGATCCCACCGTCTGCGACGCGCCGCCTTACCAATGGCTGCCCCCCAGCGAGGTCGGCCAGGTCGTCACTTGGTCCCCCGCTGAGCTGCCGCTGCTCACCCTCCAGATGATCACCAACCTGATCGGCGATGAGGACCTTGGGGGGCTGAGGCCAGCGCACGGGGCGCGGATCTACAAGCTGCGCTACACCACCCAGGACCAAGGGCGGCGGCGCGAGGCGACGGCGATGGTCGGCGCGCCCCTCGACTGGGTGGAGGACCAGCCCCCGCCGGTGGCGCTGTGGCTCCATGGGACCTCGGGCTTCAGCGATGCTTGCGCGCCCTCCGCCGATCTGGAGGCGGGGATCGGCCAAGTCGCGCTGCTGGCGACGCTGGGTTACTTGGCGATCGCCCCGGACTTCACCGGGATGCTTGGCTTCGGCGAGCCCTCCCCCGAGGGCACCGCCCACCCTTACCTCGTCGGCGAATCGGTGGCGCTCAGCAGCCTCGACGCCCTGCGCGCCGCGCTCGGCCCGCTCCAAGGCGAGGCGGGGCAGCTCGGCTACACGCCCAGCTACGACCGTGTGATCTACTGGGGGGCCTCCCAAGGCGGACACGCGGCCTTCTTCACCGAGCGCTACCAGCCCTACTACGCCCCTGAGCTGGCGCCCGTGGCGGTGGCCGCGCTGGTGCCCCCCACGGATCTAGAGGGCCTGGCCCAGTGGGGGTTGACGCAGGTGGGCAGCACCTCGGCGGCGGTGGCGGCGGCGATCACGCTGATGTGGGATTGGTATGGGCGGACGGCGCCGCTGGATGAGATCTTCCTCAACGATCCGCCGCTGTCCATCGCCGACAACATCTATGACTGGCTGCGGGTCTGCGACGCCGACACCCCGCTTGATGACATTGACGCCCTTGAGGCCCTCTTCAGCCCCGCCGCCTTGGAGGCCGCCGCCGTCGAGGGCTTCAACGCGCTGACGCCGTGGAGCTGCTATCTGCGACAAAACACCGTCGGCCACCCCGAGGGGATCGAGCGGATCAGCGACGCGCCCTTCTTCATCAGCCTCTCGGGCAACGACACGCTGGTGATCACCGACATCATCCGCGATCACCTCCCCCAGCTCTGCGCCCAGGGCTATCGACTTGAGACGATCGAGTGCGCGGGGCTGAGCCACACCCGAGGCGCGCGCGCGGCGCTCCCTCACGCCCATCGCTGGCTCCAAGCCCGGCTCACCGGCGAGGCGCCCGATCCGGCGCTGAGCTGCCTTATCCCTGAGCCCATCGACTGCGAAGCGATCCCCTGAAGGATGAGGCGCGCTGGGCTTGTCCTCAGGCTCAATTCGTTTTAAACCGCAGACAGCCACCCTGTCCGCGAGGCCCTCATGAACGCCGCCCCCCGCTTCTCCGCCAACAATTACGACTTTGTTGAGGCCACCACTGGCTACAACTGGATTGGAGGCCAGTGGGTCCCCGCCGCCTCTGGCGAGACCATCGAGGTGATCAACCCGCGCTACAACAAGGCGCTGGGCGCCGCCCCGTCCTCGGACGCCCGCGACGTAGAGGCCGCCGTGGCCGCAGCCGAGGCCGCCTTACCCGCGTGGCAGGCGACGCCGATCAAGCAGCGTGTGCAGGTGCTCTACAAGCTCAAGGCGCTGATGGAGCGTGATCTAGAGGCGCTGACCTGGCTCGTCTCCCATGAGAACGGCAAGGTCTACGGCGACGCCCAGGCCAGCGTGCTCAAGGGCATCGAGTGTGTGGACTTTGGCAGCTCCCTCGACAACATGAGCCTGCGCAACACCATGACGGTGAGCCGGGGCGTCAGCTGCCGCTTTGAGCATGAGCCGCTGGGGATCGTGGCGGGGATCTCGCCCTTTAACTTCCCGATTATGGTGCCTTTGTGGATGCTGCCCCAGGCCCTCGTGGCGGGCAACGCCTTTATCCTCAAGCCCTCCGAGCAGGTGCCCTACTCCACCTTCGCCTTAGCCCAACTGCTCCAAGAGGCGGGGCTACCTGATGGCATCTTCAACGTCGTCTGTGGCGCGCGCCCGGCGGTGGAGGCCATCGTCGATCACCCCAAGATCAGCGCCGTGGGCTTCGTCGGCTCCACCAAGGTCGCCCAGCTGCTCTACGCCCGAGGCGCGGCGCTGGGCAAGCGGATGCTCTGCCTTGGCGGGGCCAAGAACCACCTCGTCGTTGTCCCCGACGCGGACGTCGAGTTAACGGCGACCAACATCGCCGCCTCTGCGTTTGGCAGCGCGGGCCAGCGCTGCATGGCCGCCTCGGTGATGCTCGCCGTCGGCGACGTCCAGCACATCATCGACGCCATCGCCGACAAGGCCCGCGCGATGGCGCCCAAGGTACATGTGGGTGCCATCACCAACCAGGCCGCCAAGGCGCGGATCACGGGCTACATTGATCAAGCCGAGGCCATGGGCGCGCAGATCTTAGTGGATGGGCGCGGCGCGGAGCCGGGTGATCCTGGAAACTGGGTGGGCGCCACGCTCTTGGACCAGATGAACCTGAACATCCCGGCCTCCTGCGAAGAGATCTTCGGCCCTGTCTTGTCGATCATCCGGGTCAACACACTGGAGGAGGCGCTGTCGATCGAGAACGCCAACCCCTATGGCAACGCGGCGGCGGTCTACACCACCAGCGGCGCCGTGGCCGACTACTGTGTGCAGCGGTTTGAGGCGGGCATGATCGGCGTCAACATCGGCGTGCCGGTGCCCCGCGAGCCCTTCTCCTTCGGCGGCTGGCGCCAGAGCAAGTTCGGCCACGGCGACATCACCGGCGTCGATGGCTTCCGCTTCTGGACACGCCAGCGCAAGGTCACGACCAAGTGGGCCTTGCAGGCGGATCAAAACTGGATGTCTTGATCGCGCAGCGCCAGCCATCGCAGCTGATATAAGTTGCACAAGGCAGCCCTCCTGAGGCACCTCGCCTCACCTGCCAAGCCCACTTCAGAGGTGATGATGCGCGCGACGCTCTTGTTACTGCTCGCCCTCTGCGCCGCCTGCCAAGACACAGCAGATGATACGGCGCCCCCCCCTGATCAAGGTCGGGCTTGGATTGAGGATGCGGCCCCGCTTGACGCGGCCCCGCTTGACGCAGCCCCGCTTGACGCGGCCCCGCTTGACGCGGCCCCTGATGCCCTCCCTGATGCCACCCCGCCCTTTATCGGCCTGCGGATCACCCCCGCTCAAGCGCGCCTGGCAATCGCGGACGCGCCGCCGACACACGCGTTGACGCTGGAGCGGGTGGCGGAGGACGGCGAGATCACGCAGCTGCCCCCCCAGGACGCGGCGTGGCGGGTCAGTCCCGCCTTCTTAGGCAGCGTCGAGCCCCAGACGGGCGTGTTTACGGCGAGCAATGAGCTGGGCGTCGCCGAGATCGAGGCGGCCTTGGATGGGGAGATCGCCCGCGCCCAGGTGGAGATCATCGGGGCGGCGGATGTGATCGATGAGGGCGCGCCTGCGGACGCGCCGACGCGCTTTGAAGGGGCGCCGCTGGCAGGCCCAGGTTGCGCCGCGCCGACCCTGCTCTATCCCCAAGCCGGGACAGTCTTTCCCCGCGTGCTCAACGGCCTCACCTTTCAATGGCGCGCTTATGATTTCGACCTCTACATGTTGTCTCTCCGCGCCGGGCCAGCCAACGTGCGCTACTTTACGCAGCGGGATCAGCTCACACCTGCGTTGGGTACTTGGGCGGTTTTACAGCGCGAGGCCGCCCGAGGAGTCCCCTTGGAGGTCACTTTGATGGGCCTTGATCGCCGTACAGGTCAAATCTGTATGGGTGCGCCTGCGCTTTATCGGGTGGATGACTCTCGACTCAAAGGCGCCATCTATTACTGGTCCACAGGCAGGCAAGGGATCATGCGCCTGGCCGTAGATGGCACCGAGCCTGAGCCTTTTTTGCTTACCAGCCCCCAGATCAACTGCCCCGCCTGTCATGCGCTCTCACGCGACGGTCAACGTGTGGCTTTTACACGCACGACCTTTCCGCCTTTTGGCGAGATGGCGGTGTCAGACACCGTCACGCCCTCCAATTTGCGCTATGACCCAGCGGGGATCGCCGGTTACTTCCCCAGCTGGGCGCCTGACAGCGCGCGCCTCGTCGCCAGCGCGGGTGGCGAGCTGTTCATCTTCAACGCCGACACGGGCCAGCGCCTCAACCAGCTGCCCAACCCCCCTGGGCGCCTGGCGGGTTCACCGGATTGGTCATGGCAGGGAGAGCGCATCGTGGCGGCGGCGGGGCCAAGCGAGGTCAACCTCTTGCCAGACGTGGGCATCACTGGCGGGGGGATCTATATGTGGCGCTACCTGGAGCATCAGTGGCTGGCGCCGACGTCGCTGGTGGAGCCACCCGAGGCGCGTTGGCTGGATCGCCCCGCCTTCTCACCCGACGGGCGCTGGGTCATCTATAACAGCCTGGGCAGCGCGGGCGGGGATCGCGACGCCTCCAATCCCGATATTGATCTGTGGCTGATCGAGAGCCGAGGCGAGGGTGAGCCGATACGCCTCAATCATGCCAATCAAGGCGATCTCATGGGTAATAGTTGGCCGAAATGGGCGCCTTATGATGGTCGAGGGACGCTGTGGGTGGCTTTTAGCAGCTTGAGAGATTACGGACACCTCTTGGTGAACAGCGGCGCCGAGTACAAGACGCCACAGATTTGGATCTCAGCGATTGATCCAGAAGCTGCCGCGCGTGGGGTGGACCCATCCGCGCCCGCGTTCAGGCTGCCTTATCAAGCGATCGACAGCGGCAACCATATCCCTTACTGGGCGATCTACGAGAAGGACTAGGCGAGACGAGGCGAGGCGCTAGCTGGCGGCGCGGGTCAGGCCAAAGCGGCGCTGGCGACGGCGAAACTCCTCGATGGCCTCGTCCAGATCCTCCACGGTGAACTCCGGCCACAGGCGCGGGGTGAAGACCAGCTCCGCGTAGCAAGCCTCCAACGGCAAGAAGCCCGACAGGCGCTGCTCGCCCGAGGTGCGGATCAGCAGATCCACGTCGGGGAGATCGCGCGTGGACAGGGCGTTCATCAAGAGCGGCTCGCCGACATCGGCGGGGTGCAGCTGACCATCGGCGACCATCTGGCTGACGCGCTTCATGGCCTCGACCATGTCGCGGCGGCCGTCATAGCTGACGGCGAGGGTCAAGTGCATCTGTGTCAGCCCAGCGGTCTCCTCCTCGACGCGGGCCAGCGTGGCCCGCAGCGAGGGTGGCAGGTAGGCCCGCTCGCCGATGACGCTGAGGCGAATCCCTTGCGCCATCAGATCCGGGCGCTGGGCGATCAGATCCCGCTCAAAGAGATCCATCAGCGCGCGGATCTCATCGCTGGGGCGGCCCCAGTTCATGGTGCTGAAGGCGAAGAGGGTCAAATGGCCTACGCCGCGCTCGCGGGCGCGGCGCACCACCTGGCGGACGACCTCGGCGCCCGCCACATGGCCTTGCGCGCGCGGCTCGCCGCGTGACTCGGCCCAGCGCCCGTTGCCGTCCATGATGATCGCGATGTGTGTTGGGTTCATGCTCATCTCCGGTTCATCTCAGGTGCCGTTTCTCTCATAAATCCGTAAAGAGAGGGTAAAGCCCCCGTGAAGAGTTCAAAAAAACCGCGCGCAATAAAGCCACGCAAAGGGCGTCGGCGCGCGCCCTTGATTCCCTGGGAGATGAAAACGATGCGCCTCTTGCTCTCTGGCACCCTGAGCCTTATCGCGCTCAACGCCGCTTTGGCAGAGCCTTTGGTCTTTGAGGCGCAGCGCCTCGAAGCCGCCCAGCTCAGCGGGATGACCACCCCCGCGCTGATCGACGCCGCCGTCGTCGAGGCGAGCTTGGACAGCGCCTTGGCCGATCTCCAAGCCCTAGAGCGCATGGTGGTGATGCTCGATGACGCCCGCGCCCGCGCGGCGCTCACAGCCCAGGCAAAGGCGCTGACGGCGCGCCTCCAGGCCAGCAAGGCCCAGCTCAAGGCCAGCGCCTACGTCGCCAAGGCCGTGGATCTCAAGCCCCGCCTGGTTCAACGCCCCTGCCCCCCCTGCGCCCATCAAGCGCGCGCGCCGCGTGGCCCACAGCCCATGTCGGCTGAGGACTTTACGATGCTCAAAGAGGCGCTGAGCAAGGCGTCTTATAGTAAAGAGCGCATTAACTTACTGAGTTCATTAGTAAATGAGCGCTGGTTCAGCGTAAATCAGGCCAAAGATATCGCCAAGGTCTTCTCATTCTCCAAGTCGCGCATCAAGGCGCTCGTGATGATCTACCCCCGCTTGGTCAACCCCGAGGACGCCTTCCAGCTCTATGATGTCTTTGACTACAGCAGCGATCGCGACAAGCTGCGCGAGAAGATCGAGGCGCTCAAGGCCGCCCAGGCGCCCGCGGTGGAGCCGCCGCCACGCCGCCACCACAAGCCACGGCGTCATCGAGAGAAGATCCACGCGCCGCAGCGCTAGCCCGCCGCTCTAAGCCGCCCCCACCACGCTCAGCTCAAAGCGGGCGCCGCCCTCCCCCTCCAAGAGCTTGATCTCCCCGCCGTGCAGCTCCGCGACGCTGCGGACGATGGCCAGCCCCAGCCCCGTGCCCCCTCGGTTGCCTCGATCGGTGACGAAGCGCTCAAAGATCCGCCCCCGCAGGCGCGGCGCGACCCCTGGGCCTTGATCCTCGATGAGCAGCACCGCCGCGTCGCCGCGCTGCTTGAGCGTCAGCGTGACCTCGCCGCCGGGCGGGCTGTAGCGGATGGCGTTGCTGAGGAGGTTGTCCACGGCGCGGCGCAGCCAGCGCGCCTCGCCCCGCAGCTTCACCGGCTGGATGTGGAGCTTAAGGCGAACGTCACGGATCTCAAGCTGGTCGCGGCAGGCCTCACAGGCGCCCTTGATGAGCTGATCAAAGGCCAATGGCGCGGGGCCCATCGAGACGCCACGCGCCTCCAGCCGCGCCAACACCAAGAGATCTTGGAGGATGAGGTGGAGGCGCTGGCTGGCCTCGTCGATGCGGGCGATAAAGCGATCCCGCGCCTCGGGATCCTCGACGGCCCCCTCTTCGAGCACCTCCACGGCGGCGCGGATGGCCGAGACGGGGTTCTTCAGCTCATGGGAGAGATCGGCGACGAAGGCCTCCATCTGGTGACGCTCCTCTAACGCGCGGCGCATGGCCGCCAGCGCGCGGGTGAGCTGGCGCATCTCTCGGCCCGAGGGCGTCGGCAGCGACGCGCGGCGCGCCCCCTCGGCGATGCGCTCGGCGGTGGCCGTCAGCTCCTCCAGCGGGCGAGCGATGGTCCGCCCCATCGAGAAGGCCGCCCCACCCCCCACCAGCCCGATCAAGATCAACAGCAGCGCCGCCTTGGGGCCAAGATCGCGGATCAGGAGCAAGACCAGCTCAGAGGCGGAGCCCTCGGTGGGCATCACCTGGGCGGCGTGTACATAGAGCCGCTCGATGGCCCAGATCCCGATGAGGCTGGTGGTGAGGAGCGAGACGGCGGCGATGCTGAGGAAGAGCTGGAGGCGCACGGAGAAGCCATGACGCAGGGCCCGCGCGATGCGCTCCATGAGGAAGGCGACGCCGACGATCAGCAGCCCCCCCCCGAAGAGGAGCGCGCCCTCGACCGCCCCCAAGGTCAGGCCGCCCTCCATTAGAAGTCGAAGTAGTCGTGGCTGCTGCCCAGTGAGGGCGTCGAGAGCGACTCGCGGATCTTGAGGTAGGCGTCATGGCGCGAGGCGGCGATCTCCTTGGCCTCTAGGGCGGCGAGGATGGCGCAGCCCGGCTCGTTGATGTGCTGGCAGTCGGCGAAGCGACAGCCCCGCTGGAGGGGGATGAACTCCGCGAAGTGATCCCGCACCTGGCGGGCCTCGATGCCCCACAGCCCAAAGCCCCGCACGCCGGGGCTGTCGATGATCTCGCCGCCGCCGTTGAGCTTGAAGAGGGCCGAGGCGCTGGTGGTGTGTTGACCTCGCCCGCTGGCGGCGCTGAGGGCTTGAACCCGCGCGCCGAGGCCTGGATCGAGGGCGTTGAGCAGGCTGGTCTTACCCACCCCGGAGTGCCCAACGAAGATGCTCGTCTGATCACGCAGGGCGGCGCGCAGCGCGTCGAGGCCCTCGCCGCTGGAGGCGCTGGTGAAGTAGACCGCCGCGCCCAACGGCGGGTAGGGCGACAGCGCCTCGACGTAGCCCGCGCGCGCCGCCGCGTCAGGCACGAGGTCTGTCTTATTAAAGATGACGCTGGCGGGGATGGATTGAGCGTGGGCGGCCACCATGTAGCGATCGATCAAGCCTGTGCGCAGGGGGGGCTCCACCGCCGTGACGATGAAGATGTGATCGACATGCGTGGCCAGGACCTGCTGGCGACGGTTAAGCGCGTCGGCGCGAACAAGCATCCCGGCGCGTGGGCCGATGGCGGTGATCAGCGCCGAGGCGAGCATGGTGTCAGCGCCCTCCTCGAACCGCACGCGATCACCCACCACGGCCTTCTTGCTGGCCCCTCGGGCCACGCAAGCGACCTCGCCGCCGCCGTCGAGCCGCTCCACCGTGAAGACCGGCCCCAGCCGCGCCACGACCCGGCCGTTGACCTCGCCTGTGGTGGGGCGAGGCTGCTTTTTGTTTTTGTTTTTAAGATGAGCCATGGCGCGCAGAGTGCCAGCGGGGGGCTTGAGGAATCAATGGCGCTCGCTTAACCCTGCCTCAACGCAAAGATTCTCTTGCAAATCGTAGACCCGTGCGTAGACTGCGCTGACTTTCCAGCGCGCCTTGCTCTCCTAAAACCACACTCGCATTGAGGAGTCCCCATGAACGACCTCAACAAGGTCCGTAATATCGGCATTAGCGCCCACATCGACTCGGGTAAAACCACTCTCACCGAGCGGATTCTTTTTTACACGAATCGAATCCATGCGATCCATGAGGTTCGTGGTAAGGATGGCGTCGGCGCGAAAATGGACTCCATGGAATTGGAGCGTGAGCGTGGCATCACGATTCAATCTGCCGCGACGCACTGCGAGTGGAAACAACACCACATTAATATCATCGATACGCCTGGACACGTTGACTTCACGGTTGAGGTTGAGCGCGCGCTGCGCGTCCTCGACGGCGCGGTCCTGGTGCTCTGCGGCGTGGCGGGTGTTCAAAGCCAGTCGTTGACCGTTGACCGGCAGATGAAGCGCTACAACGTGCCGCGCATCGCCTTCATCAACAAGTGTGACCGCGCCGGCGCCAACCCCTTCCGGGTCACCGGCCAGCTGCGCGAGAAGCTCAAGCTCAACGCCATCATGATGCAGATCCCCATCGGCCTTGAGGCCGCCCATGAGGGTGTTGTGGATCTCGTCAAGATGAAGGCCGTCTACTTCGACGGCCCCAACGGCGAAGAGATCCGCTATGAGGAGATCCCCGCGTCCCTGCTGGAGATGGCCTCGACGCGCCGTGATGAGCTGATTGAGGCCGCCAGCATGTTCGATGATGAGCTGGCCGAGGCGTACCTTGAGGGCGAGGTGAGCGAGGCGCAGATCATGCGCGCGGTCCGCGCCGGGACGCTCGCCTTAGAGCTGACCCCCGTCTTCCTCGGCTCCGCCTACAAGAACCGTGGCGTGCAGGCCCTCCTCGATGGCGTGCTGGACTACCTGCCCAAGCCCACCGAGGTGGAGAACCGCGCCCTCGACATCGACAACGATGAGGCGGAGATCATCCTCAGCAATGATCCCGACGCGCCCCTCGCCGCCTTGGCCTTCAAGCTGGAGGATGGCCGCTACGGTCAGCTGACCTATGTGCGCATCTACCAAGGCACGATCAGCAAGGGCAGCACGATCCACAACACCCGCGACCGCAAGAAGGTCAAGGTGGGTCGCCTCGTGCGTATGCACGCCGCCGAGATGGAGGACATCGAGTCCGCCAGCGCCGGCGATCTCATCGCGCTCTTTGGCATCGACTGCGCGTCCGGCGACACCTTTACGGATGGCCGGATCAACGTGGCCTTGACCTCCATGCACGTCCCTGAGCCGGTCATCCAGCTCATGGTCAAGCCTGTGGACAACAAGGCCCAGATCAACATGTCCAAGGCCCTGCGGCGCTTCACCCGCGAGGACCCCACCTTCCGCACCTTCGTCGATCCCGAGAGCGGCGAGACGATCATCAGCGGCATGGGGGAGCTGCACCTGGACGTGTACATCGAGCGGATGCGCCGTGAGTACCGCGCGCACGTGGAGACGGGCGCGCCCCAGGTGGCCTACCGTGAGTCGATCAGCCAGATGGCGACCTTCGACTACACGCACAAGAAGCAGACGGGCGGCTCGGGTCAGTACGCGCGCGTCGCGGGCTTTATCGAGCCCTGCGAGGAGGAGTACATCTACTCGCCTCAGATCGTCGGCGGGGTGATCCCCAAGGAGTTCATCTCCTCCTGCGACAAGGGCTTTAAGTCCATGATGCCCAAGGGCCGCCTCATCGGCTTCCCCGTGACGGGCGTCAAGGTCGTCATCAACGACGGCGCGGCCCACAGCGTGGACTCCTCCGATGTCGCCTTCCAAGAGGCCGCCCGTGGCGCCTTCCGCGACGTCTACAGTCGCGCCAAGCCCATGATCCTTGAGCCGATCATGAAGGTGTCGGTGGAGGGGCCGGTGGAGTTCCAGGGCGGGATCGTGCGCACGCTCATCCAGCGCCGTGGCTTGGTGACGGGCACCGTCGAGCAGGATGACTTCGTGCAGGTGGACGCGGATGTCCCCCTGGCGGAGATGTTTGGCTACGCCACCGACCTGCGCTCGGCGACCCAGGGGAAGTCCGAGTTCACGATGGAGTTTGGCCGCTACAGCCAGGTGCCTCAGTCCATCGCCGAGGAGCTCAAGAAGAAGTTTGACGAGGCCCGCACCGGCAAGAAGGCCGCCGCCTCGACCGATGACAGCAAGAAGGGCAAAAAGAAGTAAGCCTGCCCGACCCAGCCCCCCCACGCCCTCGCCCCGCCTTAAACGAGCCCAAAGATGAGACAGACCCTCTTTACGCGAGACTTCAACCTCTTGCTGGTGGGGCACTTCCTCCAAGCCCTCGGCTACGCCTCCATGTTGATGCTGCCGCTGTATCTGCAAGGCATCTCCGCCAGCCGCGCCTCGATCGGCGAGGTGATGGCCACGGCGGCCATCGGCGGGCTCCTCTTTCGACCCTTAGCGGGCTGGGCCTTGGACGCTTGGGGGCGGCGTGAGGTCTTGATGGTCGCCACGCTGTTCTTGTCGGTGGGGATGCAGCTCATCTACTTCGTCCACGCCGTGGGGCCGCTGATCTTTATCGCCCGCTTTCTCATCGGTGTGGGCGCGGGCGCCTTGATGACGGGCTACTTCACCGCGGCGGCCGACACCCTCACGGCGCAGCGGCGCACGGAGGGCCTGGCGATCTTTGGCATCTCGGGGATGCTGCCGATGGCGCTCAACCCTCTCTACGCGTGGATGGGGCTGAGGCCCGCCGATCTGCGGGTCTTCTTCCCCATCATCGGGCTGATCGTCCTCAGCTCGCTCTTGGCCGTCTACCATATCGGCCCGCGGCGTCAGCGCGGCGCGGCGAGGCGCCGCTCCAAGGCGCCGCAGGCCCCCCCGCGCCAAGCGACGGCGTCCGCCTCTCACCGCGCCTTGCTGCGCGAGCCCCTGTGGCCGGTCTGGTTCGCCACGCTGTGCTTTGGCGGCGGCGTCGCGGTCTTTATGGCCTTCACCACCGCCGCCGCCGAGCGTGTTGGGGGGGGGGAGCCGACGCTCCTGTGGTTGACCTACGCCGCCAGCGCCATCGGGATCCGCGTCTTGGCGGGCAAGCTCCCTGATCGTTGGGGGCCGTCGAACTTCATCGCGCCGGCGCTGGGGGCCTACGCGCTGGCCTTCCTCTTGGCCGCCTCCGGGTGGTCCTTTCCCCTCGCGGGGGCCTTGGCGGGCTTTGGCCATGGCTACTGCTTCCCTGTGCTCACCGGGCAGGTCGTCAACCGCAGCCCTGATGAGATCCGTGGCGCGGCGATGGCGGGCTTCACCGCGCTGTGGGATCTCTCGGCCTTGACCCTGCCGCCGCTCTTCGGGCGCGTCGCCGATCAACATGACGATGGGGTGATGTTCGCCGCCGCCGCCCTCAGCGCGCTCCTCGGCCTCACGAGCTGGGCTTGGATGGAGCATCGCTGGGCGCCAAGCGCCGGGGTTGAAAAGATCGACGGCGCCGCCACGCCTCGCGGTTGACAGTGTCCTTGACAGTTCAACCGTAGCGGCTAATTATCGACATTCGAATCGCCTCAGACGACGCTCAGGAGATGTATGTTTTCGGTCATCATCCACGAAAAAGGTGGACAGCCCCGGCAGCAAGAGTTCACCAAAAATGAGCTGACGATTGGCCGTGTTCAAAACAATGACATCATCCTTCCAAAACAGAACGTCTCTAAACGACACAGCAGGATTGTCGTAAAGGACGGCAAGTTTATCATCGTGGATCTCAAGTCCACGAACGGGACGTACGTCAACGGGCGCAAGATCGCCTCTCCGATGGTGATTAAGTCTACAGACAAGATCTACATTGGGGACTTCATCCTCTCCATTGAACCCGCAGGGGGAGAGGCCGGCGCGCCGCCTTCGCGCCCCGCCGCGCCGCCGCCGCCGCCCGCGACGGGG
>JAHJCH010000299.1 GCA_018813065.1 Myxococcota bacterium | reverse complement strand
GCCTCAGCCCGCGCCGCCGCCCACGCCCACGTTGCCGTCGCCGCTGGGGCGTGGCCCACAGATCCCCACGCGCCGCTTCCTCGGCCAAGCGCGCTTTGAGCCGTCGCTGATCGAGATCAGCCGTGAGCGCATCGGCGGCTGGTGGGCGGAGCAGGCCTTGGAGAGCGCGGCGCCCCTGCCCAGTGACTTCGGCATCGACGGTGACACGTGGAATGAAGATCCCGAGGAGGCCCTCTTTCGCTTGGCCGTCGCCGCCGCGCTGATCACCCGCGTCGGGGGGGCTCTGGCGCCCGCGCGGTATCAAGCCTTGGCCTCCAGCGGCGCCCTCGCGGCGCTGATGCAGGGCGTGGCCCATGACGGCCCCTTGGACGTGGACCCCAACGCCCTCCTGCTGGCCTCCTTGGTGGCCCGCCGCTGCGCCGAGCACCCCGATCTGTCCGCTGAGCTGGAGCGCGCCAGTGACGCCGACGCCCTCTTTAAGCTGCTCAACGACGCGCTGGGCGAGGGCCTCTTTGGCTTGGAGCTGTTCTGGCTCCTGCGCGCGCTCAAGGCCCTGGCGATCATCCGCGTCGAGGGCCTCGATGCCCTGACGTCGATCCCCCGCGCCGAGACACGCCACGCCCTCTTCCGCCTCGGCTTGCTGGAGACGCCCTACGCCCACGACGCGCCGGCCCTGGTCGCCGCCGCCCGCGCCGCCCATCAGCTCTTGCCATCGCTGCTCGTCGCCGAGGAGGCCATCGAGGCCTTCAGCCGCGCCGCAGGCTGCGCGTATGGCTGCCCTCACCGTCGTCGCTGTGACCTCCCCTGCCGGGAGCGCGGGGATCTTTGACCAGGGGGCCTGATGTTCAACCGCATCCGCCGCATGTTGGGCCTCAGCGAGCCGGAGACGATCAACCTCCCTGAGCAGTCCCAGCCCGCGCCCATCGAGGGGGAGCACTTGCTGATCTTCAGCGATCTCCACTTGGGCGAGGCGTGCAAGGAGCACTCGCGGATCGAGTACCTCAAGCGCGGCGCGCGGCTCGATGAGGACGTCTGCGCCTTCTTGGAGTATCACACCAAGCACCGCCCCGATGACGCCCGGCCCTGGCGCTTGATCGTCGCCGGAGACTTCATCGACTTCTTGCAGATCACGCTGACCCCCTCAGGCACCAAGGGCCTGCGGCGGCGCTATGGCCTGGGCACCCGCGAGAAGGAGTCGATCTGGAAGCTAGAGCGCCTCATTGAGCGGCATCGGCGGGTCTTTGTGTATCTGGCGGACTTCGTCGGCGCGGGCAATCGCCTGGAGATCGTGCAAGGCAACCACGACGTGGAGCTGTTTTGGCCCGGTGTGCGCGCCGCCTTGGTCTGTCACCTCGTGGATCTGTACTTCGGCAATGAGACGGCAGGGCAGGGCGATCCCGAGGCGTTCCGCGCGCGGGTTCACTTTAACGCCTGGTTCTACTTTCAGCGCGGGCTCGTCTATGTCGAGCACGGCCACCGCTTTGATCCCTACTGCGCCACGCCGCCGCAGCTGTGCCCGCTCAAGCCGCAGGCGGAGGGCTCGCTGACGACGCCGCTCAGCGGCCTGGCGATCCGCTTCGTGGCCAACCTGGAGAAGGGCTTTACCACCCACGATAAGGAGCACTGGGGGGTCGGCGACTACTACCGCTATTACCGAGTCAAGGGCTACCGGGCCATGCTTGAGGCGATCTGGCGCTACGTCAACCTGCTGACCCGCGCCGTCGAGGACTACATCGAGCATGGCCGCTTTGAGAGCCCCAGGGCGGCCTCGGAGCATGAGGCGGGCAAGGCGGCGCTGACCACGGAGGCGGGCATGAGCCGCGCCCAGATCGAGGCGCTGGACAAGCAGAGCGCGCGGCAGATCAACGCCTCGGCCTTCGCCCTCTTCGCCACCCTCGGCGGCGGCGAGGTCTCGGCGGCGCTCTTGACGGCGCTGGGCGCGCTCTCGCCCGCCCTCCTGGGGCTGCGCGCGTGGTGGAGCCTGGGCGGCGGCTTGTTGGCGCTGCTGCTGGGCGTGGGCCTCGCCCGCGCGGTGCGGCGCCGCTTCCCCACCGATCCCATCGCCCCTCAGCGCGCCCGCGCCCCGGAGATCAGCCGCCTGCTCAACGTCCCCTTCGTGGTCATGGGCCACACCCACGCCCCCGAGCGGCGGCGGCTGACCCACAATCACCACGCCTTCTACATCAACACCGGCAGCTTCCTGCCCACCGACGCGCCCCCCCACGCGCCCCACGCGCCTTGCAGCTGCCCGCAGACCTTCGCCGTCATCGCCCACCCCGCCTATGGCCGCCCCATCCCCGAGCTTAAGCGCTGGTGCCGCGCCGCCAGCGCGCCCGTGCCCTATCGCCGCTGATCGGCCAACCAGGCGTCCAAGGCGGCCACCGCCCCGGTGACGATCCGCGTATAGGCGGCGCGGCGCGCCGTGGAGGTGTCCTCGCGTGGCGCGGCGATCTCCTCGGCCCGGCGCGCCGCTCGCCAAGCGTCATCGAAGCGCGCATCAAGCAGGGCGGCGAGGGCCGCCGGGCCGTCAAAGTCAGGCGGGCGCAGGGCGTCGAGGGCGGCGGCGAAGGCGGCGGCGGTGGGGAAGCGCGCGGCGGGCACCTTGGCTAAGGCGCGCGCCAACAGCGGCGCCAGCTCATCGGCCTCGTCGCCGTCCAGCGGGGGCGGCGCCTCCTTGAGGATGCGCCGCTGGATCTCGGCGTCATCGGCCCCCTCAAAGGGCCGCGTGCCTTGGATGAGGTGGTAGAGCAGCACCCCCGCCGCGAAGATGTCCGCCCGCCGATCCAGCGGCATCGACAGGATCTGCTCAGGGCTCATGTAGCCGCGCTTGCCCTTGATGATCCCCAGCTGCGTCTGGGTCTGGTTGAGCCGGGCCTTGGCGATGCCAAAGTCGATGAGCTTGACCGCCCCGTTGAAGCCCACCAGCACGTTGGAGGCGCTGAAGTCGCGGTGGATGATGCCCAGCGGCGCGCCATCGGCGCCGCGCCGCTCATGGGCGTAGTGCAGCCCGCGCAGCGCCTCGGCGACGATCCACCCCGCCAGCCTCGGCGCGATGCGCGCCCGCGCCGCCTTCAGGCGCCGGATCAAGGCCCAGAGATCCACCCCATCCACCCACTCCATCGCCAAGAAGCGCTGCCCCTCGACCTCGCCGAACTCAAGGAAGCGCACGATGTTGGGGTGATCCAGCTCGGCGAGGATGCGCGCCTCGTCGGTGAGCATCCCGATGAACTGCTCATCGTCGTTGTAGCGCGGCAAGAGCCGCTTGAGGGCGACGGTGATCGGCCGCAGCCCGTCGAGGTAGATGGCCTCGTCGATGGCGCCCATGCCGCCGCCGCCGCGCCGAGCGCGCACGCGGTAGGGGCCAAAGTTGAGGCCGCTCACCTGCGGCGCTGCGTTGCATTTGGGGGCTTTGGGTGTTATCTCAAGGGCCTTTCGTGTCGAGGTCATTCATGCGCTCCGCTCTCCTCATCCTCTCCACCTGCCTGCTCCTCCTCGCCTGTAAGAAGGAGGCGCCAGCTCCGCTGGCTGGCGACGCCGTGGAGGCCAAGGGCGCCGCCCTGTACCAGCTCAAGATCACCCCCGCCAGCCCCAAGCCCGGCGAGGCGGCGGAGAGCCTCATCGAGATCCAGCCCGGCGCCGGCTACAAGATCAACCAAGAGTTCCCCAGTCGGCTACAGCTCAAGCCCGTCGAGGGCCTCAGCTACGCCAAGGACACCCTGGCGTTGAGCGACGCTGAGATATCAGATAAGGCGCTGCGCTTTAAGGTCTCACACACCGCGCAGGCGGCGGGCGACTTTGAGATCCCGGCCATCGCCGACTTCAGCGTCTGCAACCCGCAGACGTGCCAGCTCTTTCGGGGCGAGGCCCTCTCCTGGAAGATCACCGCGCGATAACCCTGCGGCCTCGCGAGGTCCGCTTCATCCACGCCTTGGGTCCGCCACGGCCCAAGCTCATCGCGGAGGAGACTATGACCCCCTCGGTCCCCGCAGGCTTCCTAGATGCGCTGATCAGCTCCACCCAGGCCCGCTTCGCCTCAGAGAAGGTGCTGCTGTCGCTGCCGGAGTACCTTGACGTCTTGGCCGCAGATCCGGGCGGTCAGGCGCGCGACGCGGCGGGCTACCTCCGCGACGTCTTCCTCTACTACGGCGTCGAGGAGGTCAGCCGCCCCTATGGCCGCGCCACCCGCTACCGGCTCTTTGATCGCCCCTTCGATGAGGGGCGCGGCGCGCTGATCGGCCAAGAGCGCGTCCAACAAGCGGTCTTTGATCTCCTCTCGGGCTTTGTTCAAGAGGGGCGCGTCAGCAAGCTGATCCTCCTCCACGGCCCCAACGGCAGCGCCAAGAGCCGCTTTATCGCCTGCCTCCAGGCGGGCTTGGAGGACTACAGCCAGACCCCCCAAGGCGCCCTCTACACCTTCAACTGGGTCTTCCCCTCCAAGCGGCTGCACACCACGGGGATCGGCTTCGGCAAGACGCGCGGCGCGGAGTCGCTGGAGAGCTACGCCTATCTCAAAGAGGGCGAGATCGACGCGCGGATCATCAACGAGATGCGCGATCACCCCCTCCTGCTCCTGCCCCGCGACGCGCGGGTGAGCCTGCTGCGGCGGCTGCTGGGCGAGGCGGCGGCGCTGCCCAAGGCGTTGACGGAGGGGGCGCTGAGCCCCAAGGCGCGCCAGATCTACGACGCGCTCCTCAAGGCCTACCAAGGCGATCTGCGCGAGGTCTTTAAGCACGTCCAGGTGGAGCGGTTCTATATCTCGCCGCGCTATCGGCGCGGGGCCGTCGTCGTCGATCCGCAGATGCGCGTTGACGCGGGCGTGCGCCAAATCACCGCCGATCGCAGCTTATCCGCCTTGCCGCCGAGCTTGCAGAACCTCACGCTCTACGAGCCCGTAGGCGACCTGGTGGACGCCAATCGCGGCATTATTGAGTACAATGACCTCCTCAAGCGCCCATTGGAGGCGTTTAAGTACCTCCTCTCGACCTGTGAGACCGGCAACGTTCGCCTTGACACGATGACGCTCTCCCTTGACACCGTGTTTATCGGCAGTTGTAACGCGCTGCACCTGGCCGCGTTTAAAGAGGCGCCCGACTTCGCCAGCTTCAAGGGGCGCATCGAGCTGGTGGCGGTGCCCTACCTGGTGGACTACCGCGATGAGGCGCGGATCTACGCCGAGCAGACCGATCCGCAGATCGTGGGGCGGCCAGTGGCGCCCTATACGGCGGAGGTCACCGCGCTGTGGGGGGTGCTGACCCGGCTGGAGCGGCCCATCCCGGCGGCCTACCCCAAGGGCATCCGCGTGGCCCTGGGGCGGATGAGCCCGCAGGCCAAGGCCCTGCTCTACGCCGAGGGGCGCCTGCCCAGCGGCCTGGATCGCGAGGCGCAGCGCACGCTCGCCGCCCACATCCCCGAGCTGCACGCGGAGCGCAAGGACAGCGACTTCTACGAGGGGCGCTTCGGCGCCAGCCCCCGCGAGCTTAAAGCGGTGCTGCTCCAGGCGGCGCAGCGGGGCAAGATCCTGACGCCGATGGCCGTCCTCGATGAGCTGGACGCCCTGTGTACCCAGACCTCGGTCTATGAGTTCTTGCGGCTCAAGCCCGACAATGACTACCACAAGTTCGACGCGCTGCGCGCCGCCGTGGAGGCCTTCTACCTCGAAGCGCTCCAGCGTGATATGCACGAGGCGATGGGCCTCGTCGATGCCACCGCCACGCAGTCTCGCTTCCTCAACTACATTGATGACGTAAAGCACTTCATTAAGCAGGAGAAGCGGCACAACCCGGCCACGGGCCAGTACGAGGCGCCCTCCCCCGCGCTGATGACGGACATCGAGCGGCGCTTGGGCGTCCACGCCTCGGTGGTGGAGTTTCGCAACAGCCTGATGCAGCAGATCGCCGCGTGGCGCATGGATCACCCCGCCGAGGAGCTGGACCTCGCCGTGATCTTCGCCGACAAGATCCACGCGCTGTCGGAGAGCTACTACGCGGAGAAGGCGGCGACGGCGCGGCGCGTCCTTGAGGGCCTGCTGATCTACACCGGCGCCCAGCCCGACAAGCTCGACGCGGACATCAAGCCTGAGGTGACGCGCGCGCTGGAGGCCCTTGAGGGGCGCTATGGCTATCACCGTGAGACCCTCAAGGCGGTGATCACCTTTATGCTCTCCGCCAAGGAGGCGGGCTGAGGCGACGAAGACACGATCAAGGCATGACGTAAAGGAAGAGTGATGATCCGATCTCTGATCTGGCTGGGGGCGCTCCTCGGCGGGCTTTGTTTTCAAGCCACGGCGGCGCCGCTGTCGCCGCGCGAGATCATCGAGGGCTACACCGCGCAGGCGACCCAGCTGGAACTGCGCGACGCGCGCCGCGAGGTGGTCAGCGAGATGGGCACGCTGAGGGCTTGGCTGGGCGAGGCCCAGGTCTATCTCAAGCAAGAGGATGACAAGCAGCTGGCCTTTACGATCCGGCGCGTTCAAGCCCAAGCGGGGCTGATTCAGGCGCTCTTGGATCGCAAGGACGCCGAGCGGGCGGCCAAGGAGGCCGCCGAGGCGGTGATCCAACGAGAGCAAGAGGCCTCGGCGATGGCCGAGGAGGCCTTCCGCTTTGAGAAGGAGCTGGTGGAGCTGGAGCGCAAGACCCAAGAGGAGACGCCATGAGGCGCGCGCGTGGAGGAGCCGCGCCCTTGTGGGCGCTCTGGGTGGTGTTTTTGGGCTGCGGGGTGCCGCCCAAGACGGCGGAGCTGGTGGCCTTTGAGCAGATGCGGGGCGGCGAGTACGCCTCGGTGATC
This sequence comes from Myxococcota bacterium, assembly GCA_018813065.1. Taxonomy (GTDB): domain Bacteria; phylum Myxococcota_A; class Bradymonadia; order UBA7976; family UBA1532; genus JAHJCH01. Next base: position 5,911 of record JAHJCH010000299.1, on the reverse strand, counting down.
CGCGAGCAGATGCCTCAGCTCTATGAGGAGAGCGAGGGGGCCTATCACAAGGCCCTCGCCGCGCACAATGACCGCGAGCCTGAGCTGGCGATGCACCACACGCGGGTGGCGACCATCTTTTGGCGCACAGCCACGGCGCGGGTGGAGCAAAAGGACTTCGCCGACGCCATGAAGGCCAGCCAGCACCGGCTGAGGCAGGCTGAGGAGCGGCTGGAGGACGCGCGGCGGCGCAAGACGGCGGCCATCGACGCCATCGCCCGCCAAGAGCGGATCTTGGCGATGCAGTCGCGGCTGGCGATGGCCGAGGAGAAGGCCCAGCTGGAGAAGAAGGCGGCGGAGGTCAAGGCCAAGGTGGACGCGGCGGTCTTGGCGCTCAAGGAGGCGGAGTCCATCGACGCGGCGCAGCACGCGCCGGGGCCGTTCAACAAGGCCCAGGCGGCGCTGACGATGGCCCTCGACGCCTTCCAGGCCGGGCGCTACAAGCAGGCCGAGGAGAGCGCGGCCTTCGCGGCGGCGGACGCCACGGCGGCGGTGGCCGCCGCCCGCCCACTGCATGAGGTGGTGTTAAAGCGCCGGGCGATCGATGAGCAGCTTAAGCAGATGCTCAGCCTCGCCAGCGCGCGATCCGGCGTGGAGGCGCGCATCGAGGCGCGGGGCTTGGTGGTGACGCTGCGCGAGCTGTTCAAGTCGGGGGAGGATGAGATCCTCAACGAGAAGTTCGGCGAGCTGGACTTGATCGTCGAGCTGGCCAAGCGCGGTGAGGCCTTGCGGATCATCGTCGAGGGCCACACCGATAACCGTGGGCGGCCAGAGCGCAACCTGGCGTTGAGCGATCGTCGGGCGCAGGCGGCGGTGCGCTACCTCAGCGGCCATGGCGTCGGCGCCGATCGGCTCCAGCCGCTGGGGCGCGGCGATGAGGAGCCCGTCTCGGATAACTCCAGCCGCGCCGGGCGCGCCCAGAACCGCCGCCTGAACTTCGTGTTCCTCAAGCCCAACCTCTGAGCAGATCCCGCTGAGCAGATGCACGCCCGTCACCTCGCTTCTCTGCCCTGATGATCCTCGCTTCAAGATCTGATTTTTGAGATAAGAGCCCACCGATTGGGGTTGATCGTCCATTGAGTTCTAGGAGCACGCCATGTCGAGCGTATTGGTGACCGGCGGAGCAGGGTTTATCGGCTCTAACTTAGCCCGAGGCTTGGCCTCGCGGGGCTTTAAGGTGACGGTCCTTGATGATCTCTCCACGGGTCATCGGGCCAACCTCGATGAGATCATGCCGCAGATCCGCTTCGTGGAGGGCTCCATCCTCGATGAGGCCGCCCTCGATGAGGCCATGAAGGGCGTCGAGGCGATCCTGCATCAAGCGGCGGTGCCTTCGGTGCCCAAGTCCGTCGCCCAGCCCCTCCTGACCCACAGCGTCAACGCCACGGGGACCTTGATGGTCCTTGAGGCCGCCCGTCAGCGCGGGATCAAGCGCGTCGTCTTCGCCGCCTCATCCAGCGTCTATGGTGATCATGAGGCGCCGGCAAAGCATGAGGCGCTGCCCACACACCCGCTCTCGCCGTATGCGATTCAAAAGCTCACCAGCGAGCACTATCTGCGCGTTTATCATGAGCTTTTTGGCATGGACACCATCGGCCTGCGCTACTTCAACGTCTTTGGGCCTCATCAAGACCCCAAGAGCGACTACGCGGCGGTGCTGCCCCTCTTTATCACCAAGCGCCTGCGCGGTGAGCGCCCCACGATCTATGGCGATGGCCTGCAATCGCGCGACTTTACCTATGTAGAGAACGTCGTCGAGGCCAACCTCGCCGCCCTGCGCGCGGGGCCGGAGGCCTCGGGGCAGCTCTTTAACATCGCCTGCGGCGAGCGGATCACCCTCCTTGAGGTGCTGGCGATCCTCGATGATCTCATCGGCCATTCGTCGCCCCCCCGCTTTGAGCCGCCTCGACCCGGCGACATCAAGCACTCCCTCGCCGACATCAGCAAGGCGCAGCGCGTCTTGGGTTGGCGCGTTCATGTCTCCACCCGCGAGGGCCTCTCGCGCACGGTGGCTTGGTTGAAGGAGCACAGCGTATGAGCCTGCTACAGCGCGTAGAGGCCAAGGAGATCACCGTCGGCGTGGTGGGCTTGGGCTACGTCGGCCTGCCCTTGGCCGTGGCCTTTGGCGAGGTGGGGATCAACGTCCTGGGGTTTGAGGTCTCCCAGCCCAAGATCGACGCCCTCAACCGAGGCGAGTCCTATGTCCTCGACGTGGCGGCCGATCAGGTCGCCGCCCTGCGCGCCGCCGGGCTGCTTGAGGCCACCGGCGACTTTGATCGCCTCAAGGACTGCGACGCCATCAGCGTCTGCGTGCCCACCCCGCTGCGCAAGACCCGTGATCCCGATCTGACGTACATCTTGGAGGCCACGCGGCAGATCGCGGCGCGCCTGCGGCCCAACCAGGTCATCATCTTGGAGAGCACCACCTACCCCGGCACCACGCTGGAGGTGGTCGCCCCCGCCCTGGGCGAGTCGGGCCTCAAGGTCGGCGAGGACGTCTTCTTGGCCTTCAGCCCCGAGCGGATCGATCCGGGCAACCCGGTCTATGGCGTGGAGAACACCCCCAAGATCATCGGCGGGGTGACGCCCGAGTGTACGGCGATCGCCTCGGCGCTCTACGGGCACATCGTCAACCAGGTCTACCCCGTCTCTAGCCCCACGGCGGCGGAGATGGTCAAACTCTTGGAGAACACCTTTAGAGCGGTCAACATTGGCTTGGTCAATGAGATCGCCATCATCTCCGAGAAGCTCAAGCTCGATGTCTGGGAGATTATTGCAGCAGCGGCGACCAAGCCCTTTGGTTATATGCCCTTCTATCCAGGTCCGGGCTTAGGCGGCCACTGCATCCCCATCGATCCGCACTATCTAAGCTGGAAGCTGCGCACGCTCAACTATCGCACGCGCTTTATTGAGCTGGCCGAGGACATCAACTCCAGCATGCCCAACTACGTCGTCGATCGCGTCAGCTTCGCGCTCAACCAGGTGGGCAAGCCGATCCGGGGCGCCAAGCTGATGATCCTCGGCGCGGCGTATAAGCGCGACATCTCCGACTGGCGCGAGTCCCCCGCGATCCCCGTCATCGAGGGCCTCTTGGCCCGCGGCGGCGAGGTGGACTATGAGGATCAGTACGTCCCTGAGATCTTCCTCAGCGACGGCGCGCGCCTCACCGCCACGCCCCTGGATTACGCCACCCTGGCGCGCTACGACTGCGTGGTGATCATCACCGATCACCGCTACTACGAGGCGGCCCAGATCCTGGCCTCGGCCCAAAAGATCGTCGATACGCGCAACCTGCTCGGCGCGCTGGCGGCGGGGGATGAGCGGGTGGTCAAGCTGTAATGGGGGCCCCTCGCGCACGCGAAGAGAACATCGTCATCGCTTGGCTCGAGCTCTTGTGGAAGCACAAGTGGCTGATGCTGACCTTCAGCGTCCTGGTGATGGCCTCGACCGTCATCGTGACCAAGCGCCAGACGAAGATCTATCGGGCGACGACCCAGATCGTCATCGATCTGGCCGCGCCCAAGTACCTGCCCTCGCGCGGCGCTGAGGTGGTGTCCTTGGGGACCGGCAACTCTTGGAACACCGAGGAGTTCTTTGAGACCCAGTACCGCATCATCCGCAGCCGGGCGGTGCTCTCCCAGGTCGTCGAGGCCGAGGGCCTGAGCCGTGATCTCAGCTTCCTCGGCCTGGATCAAGTTCAAGATCCAGAGCTGTTGGCCAAGGCTCAAGAGCGCGCCGATCCGGTGGCGATTCTCTTGGGCAAGGTCAAGGTCGATCCCATCGCCAGCAGCCGCGTGGCGCTCATCCACGTCAATGACGCAGACCCAAAGCGCGCCGCGCGCCTCGCCAACGCCGTCGCCCAGGCCTATCGCACCTATAACTGGAAGACCAACCACGTCATCGCCTCTGGCGCGGTGGAGTGGCTCAAGGAGCAGAAGAAGGTCTTTGAGGATGAGCTGTCCAAGGCCGATGAGGACCTGCGCACCTTTAAACAAAAGAATGAGATCTACTCAGCGACCTTGGGTGATCGCCAAAACCAGCTCGGCTTAGACCTGCAAGATGCCAAGAAGCGGGCCCGTGAGGCCCGCCAAGAGCGTGACCGTATGCGCGCGGTCTTCAAGGACATCAAAGGCCTCACAACAAAAGAGATTCAAAACAGCTTGCCCGAGGTCTTGACCAATGGGCTGATCCAGCGTCTTAAAGAGAAGCTGATCGAGGCCCAAAATGAACGCACGCAGCTGCTCAAGAAGTATCTGGAGAAGCACCCCGATGTGCGCGTGGTCGATCAGCAAATCAAGGTCATCGCCAAGGCCCTGGAGCAAGAGGTCCTCGGCGTGCGCCGCTCTTTGGAGCGTGAGCTGCGCACGCTGGAGCGCGCGTACCAGGATCAAGACGCCGAGGTGCGGGTGCTTGAACAAGAGGCCGCCGCGCTTTTGGAGCTAGAGAAGGGCTATATGAACCTCTCGGCGATCAAAGAGGGCGTAAAGCTCAAGCATCAAGAGCTGATTTTGCAGTTAAATAACGCGAAGTTACAAACCAAGGTGGGTGAAGAGGCCAACAACGTGCGCATCCTCGATGAAGCCTTGACGCCGACCTCGCCTGCATCCCCTCGGCTCTTCTTCAACCTCTTTATCGCCGCTGTCTTTGCCTTGATCGGCAGCCTCGCCCTGGTGTTCTTGGTCGATCAGCTCGACAACACGGTCAAGAACCAGATCCTCTTTGAGCAGCTGGGCCTCACCTTCCTGGGGATCGTGCCTTCGGTGCGCTCTGTCTCCCGAGGGGTCAACACCACCACCTCGGATCGCTATGTGATCGAGAACCCCAACAGCACGATGGCCGAGACCGTGCGCACGATCAGGACAAACCTGCTCTTTATGTCGCCTGAGCGCTCCATGCGCAGCCTCGTCGTCACCAGCGCGGGGCCGCGTGAGGGCAAGACCTCGACCTGCGTCAACATCGGCGTGACCATGGCGATGGCGGGCAGCCGTATCCTTTTGATCGACTCTGACCTGCGTCGGCCTCGCCTGCATAAGATCTTTGATCATAAGAATGATCGCGGCTTCACCGACCTGTTGATGAACCCGGAAGCGCCGCCAGAGGACTATATCAAGGAGACAGGGATTGACAACCTTCAGATGCTCTGCTCCGGGCCGCTTCCGCCCAATCCCTCGGAGCTTTTGCAGACGCAAAACTTTAACGTGGTGCTTGAGCGGTTATTATCGCGCTATGATCGGCTAATCTTTGACTCTCCCCCGGTCGTCGCTGTGACCGACGCGCAGATCTTAGGGATGAAGCTCGACGGCGCGCTCTTGGTGATTCAAGCCAATCAGACCACCAGGGAGATGCTCCGAAAGGCGGTTAGCCTGCTTAAAGACGTTAACGTGCATCTCTTTGGCGGTATCTTAAATAACTTAAACGTCAGCCGACGTGGCGCGGGTGGCTACTACTATCACTATTATCGCCAGCACGGTAACTACCTCTCAGATGAGGCCAAGCAAGCGCAGAAGGGCACGCAGGCTTAGGCTCATACCCTTGTTCAAGGTGCGCGTTTGACAGATCAACCTCGGCTCAGGGTCGCAACCACGCTGCCCCATTTGGACCAATACCGCGAATATCTGTTGATGTTGGGGCACCTCTCTGAGCGCACGGCGCGGCTCTTCGTGCTCACGGACACGGTCACGCCAGCCCAGCGCGCGGCGGCGGCCCGCTGGCCTCGCCTCAGCCTCATCCCCCTCGGCGCCGCGCGCTTCCCTCAGCGCAGCGCCGCCTGGCTGCAAGATCAGCTGGAGGGGCCGGGCTTGGACATCGCCCATGATCTCTTGGGGCATCTGGCGCCCTTTTTTGAGGCCCATGCGGGGCGCGGGACGCGCTT
>JAHJCH010000031.1 GCA_018813065.1 Myxococcota bacterium | reverse complement strand
CTCAAACCCAGGCCCCCGCCCGAGCCAAATTCTCAAACCCAGGCCCCCGCCCGAGCCAAATTCTCAAACCCAGACCCCCACCCAAGCCAAATTCTCCAACATTTAATTGGCATCCTCCGGCTGCCGGCCACGCCTTTAACCAAGCCACACAGGGCCAACCCACGCTTCTGAACAAGCGAGGTCGCGATGAGAAATCTCGCCGCCGTCGCGCGCCGACAGGCGCCGATACAGGCGCTTTGGTCGGCGTGACGCCCCCGAATATCAAGGCGATCCGCGCGGAGATGTCGGGCGAATCGTGTATTAAATATCCGTTGAAATGACCCCAAGCCTGCTGCATCCTGAGCGCGACTCAATCCACCCCAGACCCCGTAGGCGGGGCTCAGGCCGCGCCGCGTGAGGTTAAAGGAGCACCCCATGAAGGCCCCCATCCGCGTCGCGGTCACCGGCGCCGCCGGTCAAATCGGCTACAGCCTCCTCTTCCCCATCGCCGCTGGCGAGGTCTTCGGCCCCGAGCAGCCCGTTATCCTTCAGCTGCTTGAGCTGCCCTTCGCCATCGAGGCCCTTAAGGGCGTTGAGATGGAGCTGCGTGACTGCGCTTACCCCCTCCTGCAAGACGTCATCTGCACCAGCGACGTCGAGGTGGGCTTCAAGGACGCAAACGTCGCCATGCTCGTCGGCAGCAAGCCCCGCGGCCCCGGCATGGAGCGCGCTGATCTCATCCGCGAAAACGGCGTCATCTTCGTCGGGCAAGGCAAGGCCCTCGACGCCGTCGCCGATCCCAACTGTAAGGTCGTCGTCGTCGGTAACCCCTGTAACACCAACAGCCTCATCGCCCGCGCTCAGTTCAAGCGCCTCAACCCCGCCAATATGACGGCCATGACCCGCCTCGATCAGAACCGCGCCCTGGCGCAGATCGCTCAAAAGGCCAACGTGCCCGTCTCCGCCATCAAGCGCTTGGCCGTCTGGGGCAATCACTCCCCCACCATGTACCCCGACTTCACCAACGCCACCATCAACGGTGAGCCCCTTGAGGTCGTCATCAATGATGATGCCTGGCTCAATGGCGCGTTTATGAAGACCGTTCAGCAGCGCGGCGCCGCCATCATCAACGCCCGCGGTAAGTCCTCCGCCGCCTCCGCCGCCTGGGCCGCCATCGATCACGTCCGCGATTGGTTCCGCCCCACCCCCGAGGGCGAGTGGCTGAGCATGGTCATCACCAGCGATGGCAGCTATGGCGTCCCCGAGGGCCTGATGTTCTCCTTCCCCGTCACCGTTGACGCCAACGGCGACTATCACATCGTTCAAGGCATCGAGCTGAGCGCGGCGGCAAAAGCGCGGATCATGAACAGCGCCGAGGAACTGCTGGCTGAGCGCGAGATGGTCAAAGAGATGCTCTAATTAAGCATCGACTCTCCACGCGCCCTCGGGCATCATCCCCCGCATGAATCGCGAAAAGATGCTTGAGGGTGCCATCGGCATCTGGCGTAAGGCCGTCCTCCCCGTCGCTCAGAAGCAGCGCATCGAGCTGACCTCTGAGACGGAGCTGCGCGCCCCCCCGATGGTGCTGTTTATCGGCAATCATTCTTCAGGTAAATCCAGCCTCATCAACCATTTGTTGGGCCATAACGCGCAGCGGACGGGCGTGGCCCCCACCGATGATGGCTTCACCTTCTTGTTCTACGGGGAGCAGAATGAGCAGCTCGACGGCGAGGCGCTCAGCTCAAACCCCGAGATGCCCTTCTCCGGCCTGCGCCGCTTCGGCGCGGGCCTCCTGCGCCATATCCGCGGCGTCTCCGTTAAGGCGCCCATCCTTAAGCGCGTCTGGCTCATCGACTCCCCCGGGATGATCGACGCCGGCGCTGAGGCTCAGCGGCCTTATGAGTTCGGTAAGGTCGTCCGCCACATCGCCGAGCAGGCCGATCTGATCCTCCTCCTCTTCGATCCCGAGAAGCCCGGCACGACCGGGGAGACCCTCCAGGTGCTCTCTCAGCACCTCGGCGGGATGGAGGATCGCCTGCGCATCGTCATGAACAAGATGGATCTCTTCGCTGATATCCGAGACTTCGCGCGGGCTTATGGCGCCCTGTGCTGGAACCTCTCGCGCACCCTCCGCGCTCAGGATCTGCCCCATATCTACACCACGATGATCCCCGGCCCCGACCGCGCAGGGCTCTCCCCCGAGAGCTTCACCACCGCCCTCGATGAGCTGCGCGAGGACATCAACGCCCTGCCTCAACGCCGCGCCGATAACCGCGTGACGCGCATGCTGCATGATGGCCGCGAGGTCTATATGCGCGCCGGTGTCACCGAGGCGCTGCGGGGGAAGCTGCACGCCCTCCTGACCCGCATCGCCGGGGCCACCGCAGGCGTCGGCGTCCTCTGCGGCGTGGGCTGGATGACCACCCTCAATATCGTCCAGCCCGACGCCCGCTTCGGCGCCCACCTGCTGTGGAGCGTCACCCTCCTCCTCCTCCTCACCGGCGCTGGCCTCTTCGGGCGTAAGCTCTATCGCGACGCCCAACGCCATTATCAAAGCGATCTCGATCGGATCTTCGAGGAGACCTTTCAAGAGCTGCTGATGCAGCCCGGCCGCCGCGCGGATCTCATCCACGCTTGGAGCAACGCCCGGCCCGAGTTTGAGCGCATCTTCTCGGTTTTTGGCCTGCGTAAGCTGGGGCGCGTGCGCCCCGCTGAGCTTCAGCTGCTCAAGGAGGCCATCGAGGTTGATCTCCCCGAGATGCGCCGCGACGCCCCCGAGCCTTGATGACGCGCGCCGCCAGCGGCGATAGAATGCGGAGCCCTTCAGGTTGAGACAGAGCTGAGCCACGCTGGATGAACGCCCACGACATTTGGATCTGCCCCTACTGTCAATCACGGCATCAAGACGTCCAGCCGGGCGAACGCTGCCAGCAAGACGGCTACTGGTTGATCCCCGATCGCACCTTTCAAGCTCACCCCGAGGATCCCTTTCTGGGGCGCATCCTCGCCGATCGTTACCCCATGGTGGATCTCCTCGGCGCGGGCGGTAACAGCTCGGTCTATAAGGGGCTCGATCTCCAGTCCGGGCAGATCGTCGCGGTGAAGATCATGTCCCACCTGCTGGATAACAGCGAGGTGGATCACCGCGCGCGCTTCTTCCGCGAGGCGCGGGTCTTGGAGCAGCTGACACACCCCAATATCGTGCGGCTGCTCGACTTCGGCGAAGAGGAGGATGGCCTCCTTTATATGATCATGGAGCTGGTGCCCGGCCGCTCCCTGGAGGCGCGCATTCATGAGGGCGGGCCTCTGCCGCCGTCGCTGGCGGCCCAGATCATGTTGGAGATCCTCGACGCCCTGACCGAGCCCCACGCCCAGGGGCTCATCCACCGCGATCTGAAGCCCGCCAACGTGATGCTGGATGAGCGCGAGGGGCGGCTGAGCGTCAAGCTCATCGACTTCGGGATCGCCAAGCCCCCCGCCAACACCCTCGATGACATCCAGACCCGCGCCGGCCTCGTGCTGGGCACCCCGATGTATATGGCCCCCGAGCAGCTCCAGTGGGAGGGGGTCATTGGGCCATTCACCGATCAGTACGCCTGCGGCGTGATCCTCTTCGAGGCCCTCTCCGGCAGCCCGCCCTTCTTCGGCTCCACGGCGGAGATCGCCGCCGGGCACCTCAAGATGCCGCCGCCCGATCTGGGGCCATCAACCCCCCCCGCCCTGCGGCAGATCGTGACGCGCGCGCTGGCAAAGAAGGCCTCGGAGCGCTTTCGCGATGTGCGGGAGATGCGCGAGGCCCTCTCCGCCCTCGCCGGGCGGCGCCCCGCCCCCGCCCACGCCCACGCCCACGCCTCGCCGCCGCTGGATGAGGAGCTGATGCCCACCACGGCGATCCGCATCGAGGACGCGCCGGATTATATGGCCGCTCATGGCGCCCCGCCGCCCATCCCGCGCGCCCATGATGACTTCGAGGGCTTCGCCGATGAGCCGACGCGGGCGATGGTGGATCTGGAGATGATG
>JAHJCH010000298.1 GCA_018813065.1 Myxococcota bacterium | reverse complement strand
GTCGGCGGCGGCGGCGCGGAGCTGGAGGGGCTGTCGCGGACGATGGAGGAGATGCGCGCGGCGCTGAGCCAGCGCGAGCGTGAGCTACAGATGATGCTGGGGGGGATCGCCCATGAGGTGCGCAACCCCCTGGGCGGGATGGAGCTGTTCGTGGGCTTGCTCAAGGAGGATCTCTACGGCAAGGCCGACGAGCTTGAGCTGCTGGGGCGCGTGGAGCGTGAGCTGGGCGCGCTCAAGCGCATCGTCGAGGAGTTCTTGGCCTACGCGCGGCGCCAGCCGCCGGAGCGCCGCGCGGTGACGCTGGGCGATCTGATCTTTGAGCTGGCGGGGCTGACGGATCTGCGCCTGATCTGCGAGGATCTAGAGGCGCGGCTCTGGGTCGATCCGGCCCAGCTGCGCCGCCTCTTGCTCAACCTGATCCGCAACGCCGCCCAGGCGGGGGCGACGCGCCTGACGCTGATCCCCATCGAGGGGGGGCTGATCCTTGAGGATGACGGGCCAGGCGTGCCCGTCGAGGTGGCCGCGCGGGCCTTCGAGGCCTTCTTCACCACGCGCGAGAAGGGCACGGGCCTGGGCTTGGCCCTCTGCGCCAAGATCGCCGAGGCCCACGGCGGGCGGCTGCGCTTGGATAACCCCGGCGCGCCCCACGCGCGCTTTACGCTGACGCTCGGCGGCGATGAGGCCTGACGCGGCTCGGCCCTGACCGCCTTCGGCCTGGCGACAGCGGCCAATTCATCGCGTCGCGCCCCCCACGCCCCGCGCCGAGTGTGTTAAACCCAGCCCATGAACATCCAGATCTCCGGCATGGGGGCCATCACCGCCTTCGGCCACGGCGTCGAGGCGCTCTGGGCGGGGCTGTCACGCGGTCAATCGGCGCTGACGCCCGCCCCCCCGCCGATGCCCCAGGGCCTCTACATCGGCGCCTGCCCCCTCCAAGGCCCCGATCGCGCCTTTGGCTTGGCGCGCCGCGCCTTAGATGAGGCCATCGCCCAAGCAAACTGGCCTGATCTGCGCGGCTGCGCGCTCATCGTCGCCTCCACCAAGGGCGAGCTGGAGCCTCTCTTGGCCGCCACCCGCGCCGATGACCCCGATCCCCGCGTCGCGACAGCGCGGCTGGACGCGCTGGCGGCGCGGCTGGCCTGCGCCTATGGGATCGAGGGGCCGACCTGGGCGATGTCCCTCGCCTGCGCCTCCTCCACCGCCGCGATCAACGACGCCGTGGCCCTCCTGCGGCGAGCTGGGGCGCGGCGCGCCTTGGTCGTGGGTGTCGATGCCCTCTCCGACTTCATCGGCCTGGGCTTCGCCGCCCTGCGCGCCCTCGGCCAAGGCCCCGCCCGGCCCTTCGACGCCGATCGCAGCGGCTTGAGCGTGGCCGAGGGGGCGGGTGCCTTGGCCTTGGAGCGCGCCTCGACGGGCGCGACCGCCCCGCTGGCCTACGCCCTGGGCGGCGCGGGCCGCAATGACGCGCATCACATCACCGCCCCCGCCCAGGATGGCCGCGGCCTGCGCGCCGCCGTGGCCGCCGCGCTCCAAGAAGCCCAGGTTGAGCCCGCCTCCCTGGCCCTGATCAGCGCTCACGGCACGGCCACCCGCTTCAACGACGCCATGGAGGGCCAAGCGCTGCGCGATCTCTGCCCACACCGGCCCCCCGTCAGCGCGATCAAGGGCGCCATCGGGCACACATTGGGCGCGGCGGGGGTCTTGGAGGCGATCCTCTGCGCCCGCGCCCTGGCCGCGCGGCGTTGCCCGCCCTCCGTGGGCCTCCAAGCCCGCGATCCAGCCATCGATCTGGACGTGATCGGGGCCGAGGGGCGCGATCTCCACGGCGAGATCGCCCTGAGCACCTCCTCGGGCTTCTCCGGGATCAACGCCGCGACCCTGATCAGCGCCGCGCCGCACCCCCGCCAGGCCGCCATCCGCCTCACGCCGGTGTATTTGAGCCGCCGCGTCTCCCTGGGGGGCCTGGATCGCGCCGCCTTGGAGGCGCAGATCGCCCACCTCGTCGCCCGCCCTGAGCGCCTCGATGACCTCTGCGTGGCGGGCTTGGCCGCCGCCGCCGCCCTCGACCCCCCCCGCGACGCGGGGCTGTGGGTGGCGACGGGCTGGGGCTGCCTGGGTGGGGACGTGGCCTTCTATCAGCAGCTGCGCGCGCGGGGGCTGGCGCGGGTCAACCCCCGCCTCTTCGCCTACACGCTGCCCAACGTGGTCTTGGGGGAGATCGCCGTGGCCTTGGGGATGAGCGGCGACAACGCCCTCATCAGCGCGGGCGCCGCCTCGGCCTTGATCGCCATCGACGAGGCGGCGGCGGCCATCCGCGCCGGTCGCCTCACCTCGGCGGTGGTGCTGGCCCTCGATGTCAGCGGCGCGGCGACGCCGATCGTGGCCGCCTTCACCTTGGCGGCCCCGTCGGTGGCCCTGATCCAAGGCGCCTGCTTGGCGATCGGCGCCGGTCAACGCGCCTTCGATCCCTCGGCCACAGGCGCGCCCGATCCCATGGAGATCGCCGCGCTCCTGGGTGGCCCCGCGCGGGCGCAGGCGCGCTGCCCCTCGGGCTATCAAGCCGCGCTGGCGCTCCAAGCGCCGGGGCCGATCATCGCGGGGCGCCAAGCGCGCTTCCCCGCCGCCTGGCCGGTCTTCGCCGGGCACTTCCCCGGCCGCCCCATCGTGCCCGGCGCGGAGCTGCTGGCGGTGGCGGCGCGCGTCCAAGGCGCCCCGCTGCGCCGCGTGAGGCGCTTCGCCTTCAAGGCGCCCATCGGCCCCGATGAGATCGTCACCTTCTCCCAAGATGGCCCAACCCTGACCCTGTCCGTGGGCGGCGAGATCCGCGCCCACGGCGACGTTGAATGGTATGAGGAGCCCCTCCGATGATGACCTTGACCGAGCTGCGCTTAAACCTGGGCTGGGGCCTCCTGTGGTGCCTCGCCGCCGCCACGGGCTTTGGCCTGCTGGGCGGGGTGGACTGGCGCCTCGACCTCTTCAGCCACTTCCCCCTGCTCTACCTCGCCCTGTCGCTGGTGGTCTTGGTCCTCGTGATCGGGCGCGAGGCGGCCCACTACAAGCCGATGGGCTTCGCCGCCGCCTTGGCCGCGCTTAACCTGGCCCTCCTCGCCCCCGCCTTGAGCGCCGCGCCGATGGACGAGGCGGGGATCATCGCCGAGGCGGAGGGCGATACGCCTGTTCGCCTGTTGATCGCCAATGTCAACCGCAGCAACCCCGCGTTTGAGCCGCTGACGCAAGAGATCCGCCTGCACACCCCCGATGTGGTGGGGTTGGTGGAGTTCGGCGGCCAGTGGGCGGCGCGCATGACCCTGGCGCTGCCCGAGGATCGCTACCCGCATCGCCTCCTTGAGCCCCGCGATGACAACTTCGGCCTGGCGCTCTACAGCAAGTTGCCCTTCAAGGGCTCGGCGCGGATCGATCCGCGCACCAGCTTCCCCGTGATCCACGCCCACTTTGAGCGTGGCTTCGATCTGGTGCTCCTCCACGCCCCCCCGCCGATGAGCGCGCTGTGGAGCGCGGCGCGCGACGCGCAGATCTATGAGCTGTCCGAGCTGGAGGGCGAGCGGGTGATCTTGGCGGGGGACTTCAACGCCACGGTCTGGTCCAAGCCCATCCGCGCGCTCATCGACGACGGCTGGGCCCACGGGCGGGCGGGGCGCGGGCTCCAGCCCTCCTGGCCCGACCTGCCCGGCCTGGGGCGGCTGGCGGGGATCGGCATCGATCATGTTTTTACGCGCGGGCTGCCCATCCTCAGCCATGAGATCGGGGGCTCCATCGGCTCCGATCACCTGCCCTTGATCGTCGAGATCGCCGCGCCCAAGGCCGCGCCCAAGCCGCAGGGGGCGCTCAAGGCCAAGCCCAAGGCCGCTCAACGACAGTAGCGCAGGCCCTCGACCCCCTCGATGGGGCCATCACAGCTCGCCCCTCGACACAGCCCCGGCAGATCGGGCGTGCAGAGGCGCTGACAAGCGGGCGCGCCCCCCACCGCCAAGCAGCCCAGCCCCCGCTGACACGCCCCGCAGGCCTCGCCCTCGCCCGCCTCGCCCTCGGCGATGCAGATCGGGAAGGGCAGCCCCTCGATGGGCGCGCAGGCGCCGCGCTCATTGCACTGGGAGAGCAGATCGCACGGCGAGACGCAGACCCCCCATCGCCCGATCTCGTAGGCGCAGACCCCCACGCCGCAGTCGGTGTCCTCTAGGCAAACCCGCGCGCAGCGGATCAGCCCCTCGATCTGGAGGCAGGCCTCGCCGACGGCGCAGCTGCCGACGGCGCACGGGGCCGTCGCCGACTCGATGGGCAGGCAGCGGGCCTCCCCACCGGCGATGAGGCGGCAGACCTCCGGGGCCAGGCAGCCTTCATTGAGCATTGGATCGCAGGCCGCGGGCGGATCAGCCTTGATCCCACCCGTGCACCCGTTCAGATTTACGCCCCCGCAGAGGTATAAAAATGCCAAGCCCAGAGATCGCGATTTAATTCTCATCACTCAGCGGCAACCCGGTTGTGCTCCCGATCTCCAGTTTGTACCATCGGCGCGTTTACTTCGAGGTTGATTGAGCGGGCGCCTCCTGAGCGGGGGTAAGCGTCCAATTCAACTCGCGCGAGATGTCCTCAAGACGCGAGAACATCGAGCTGTCGCTCCGCTTTTTAAACATCCGCCGCAGAGTGTCCCATGGACAATCCAGTCGAGAGATATCGCGAACAGTTGGCGAACAACCCAGACGACGCGGAGGCCCTCGCCCAGCTCGAGGCCGCTCTCGCGCGAGCAGAGGATTGGGACGGGCTTGTCTCTCTGACCGCTGAGCGGGTCAAGGCCCTCTCCGATGAGGATCGTGAGCTGGCCTGGGAGACCCTCACGGAGCGGCTGGGGGAGCACGTCGAGGATCTAGAGCCGCCCCAGCGCTCCCAGCTCGCCTTTGTCATCGGTCAGATCTGGGAGGCGCGCCTGGGTCAAACCGAAGAGGCGATGAAGAACTATCAGTTCGCCTTTCAGGTCGATCCCTCCAACCTCAAGGCCCTCCGGGCCGCCCGCGCCATTTATGTGGCCGTCGGGCAGTGGCGGTTCGTGCTGCGCCTGTGCTCCCTTGAGCTTAACCAGGTGAAGGAGGAGGCCGCCCAGGCGGAGATCTACTTCACCATGGCGGATGTCTGCCTCAACCACCTCGACAGCCCCGAGGACGCCGTGCGCTGCGTGCAGCAGGCCAAGGCGATCGTCGCCGATGATGATCCGCGCCTGGCGCCCTTCAGCGCCCTGCTCCAAGAGGCCTATCAGGCGCACGAGGCGCGCTATCAAGAGCTGCTCGACGGCGTAGAGAAGGCCCGCGATCCACGCCAAAAGGCCAACCTCTTGGTCGAGGCGGCCAACGTCTGGGCCGAGGTCAACGTCGCCGATGAGCGCATCCGCGCCGATCTCAAGCAAGCCCTGGAGCTGAACCCCCGCAGTGAGAACGCGCGGGTGCTCCTTGAGCACGTCTTAGAGGTCTCGGGGCAGTGGGATGAGCTGGTTGAGAACCTCAAGGGGCGGCTGGAGAACACCGCGCGCAAGAGCGACCGCTTAGCCATCTTCCAGCGCTTGGCGCAGATCATCGAGCAGCAGGCCGAGGATCCCTCCGAGGCCATCGAGTATCACCGCGAGGTATTGGAGCTGAGCCCGGGCGAGCCCGCCAGCTTGGACTTCTGCGTGGACTACTACGGCGAACACAAGGACTGGCAGAACCTCGTCGCCGTCTATGAGGCCGCGCTGCGGACCCGCCATCGTGGCGGCGACGAGGCGGCCATGCTCATCCAGATCGCCATGACCCTCTGGAAGAAGGTCGGTGATCTGGAGAACGCTGAGGGCTACTTTAAGCGAATCAAGCTCAATGAGCCTCGTAACGCGCTGATGTTGCAGTTCTACACCGAGTATTACACTCAAGGTGAGGACTATAAGCGTCTGCTTGGCGTGCTCTCAACGCGGCAGAGCCTCGAAGAAGACGAAGCGCGTCAAATTGAGCTGGGCTTGGAGATGGCGCGGGTCTCGGAAGAGAACCTGGGCAATCTCGCCAAGGCCATCGATATTTGGAAGTCGATTCTACGCCTAAATGAGCGTCATGAGCCCGCCCGTGAGGCCCTGCGCCGCCTCTTCTTTGAAACCAAGAAGTGGAACGCGCTGCTTGAGTTCCTCAAGGAAGACCTGGCGCTGGTTGAAGAGGCTGATATTGAGGGTCAGGTTGAGATCTACCTCAAGATCATTGAGATCTACCGCGAGCAGCTCAACCTGCCGGTGATGGTGATCAACACCTACAACCAGATCCTCCAGGTGGACCCCACCAACGCCGACGCCTTAGCCGCGCTGCAAGAGAAGTATGAGGCGGGCGGGCGCTGGAATGACCTGATCACGATCTTGGAGCGCCGCGCCGAGGCGGCGGAGGCGGCGGGGGACGTGGAGGGTCAGGTTGAGCTGCTGCGTGAGATCGCGGGGCTGTGGCTTGATAAGTTCTCCAACCCCAACAGCGCCATCACCTACCTTGAGGCCCTCTTGGGGCTGCGCGCCGACGATGAGGCGGCGATCAACCAGCTCATCGACATCTATCAGCAGCGCCGCGACTGGGCGGCGCTCTACCGGATCTATACGCGCCAGCTCGATCTCTTGGAGGGCGAGGCGCTGACGGCCCGGCTGGTGGAGCTGGCGGAGATCGCCGATGAGCGGCTGGACGCCCAGGGCGACGCCATCGCGCTGTGGCAGCGCGTCGTCGAGGTCGCGCCGGGCAATGAGCGCGCCTGGGCGGCCTTGGAGGGCCTCTATCAAAAGACCGAGCAGTGGTCTGATCTGGCGGGGCTGTATGAGTCGCGCTCCCTGCCGCCCCAAGCCATCGCCCCCGAGGGCGAGGAGGCCGAGGAGGCCGAGCCCCTCGATCCGGCCCTGCGCGTCACCTGGCTCAAGAAGCTGGCCCAGACCCGCGCCGAGCGGCTCGGGGATGAGGCGCTGGCCGCCGAGAGCTGGCGCGAGGTCCTGCGCCTGAGCCCCGGTGATGTCCACGCTGAGCGCTACCTGCGCGATCTCTACCTGCGCCAAGGCGACTGGGTGGCCATGGAGGGCCTCTACGGCGAGCGCGGCGACTGGACGGGCTTGGTACACCTCATGGGCGCCCAGGCCGTCGAGCAGGAGGAGGTCCACGCCCGCGTCGATCTTTATCGCCGCATGGCCCGCGTCTGCCTCGACAAGCTCGACAACGAGGTCGCCGCGATGGAGTGCTGGGAGCGCATCATCGAGGAGGACCCCGATAACCAAGAGGCCGCCGCCGCGCTGGCCCCGCGCTACGCCGAGGCGGGCGCCTGGGATGAGCTGGTCGCCACCATCGAGATCAAGCTGCGCGCGCAGCCCCAAGATCCCATCCCGCTGATGTTGGAGCTGGCCGAGATCCACGAGGCGCGACGCCAAGATCTGGCCCAGGCGTTCTTCTGCTACGCCTCGGCGCTGCAAGCCGATCCGGCCCGCGCGGATCTGCTGGTCGAGACGGAGCGCACGGCGGCGCTGTGTGAGAACTTAGACGGCCTGGCGACGCTCTTGGATGATCTCATCGACGGCGCCGAGGATGAGGCCGACGCCGCCACCGCGCGCCTGCGCCGCGTCCTGGCGGGGGTCTACCGCGATCACCTCGATCAGCCCGAGGAGGCGGCCCTCCAATACGAGGCCATCCGCGAGCTGGAGGGGGATCGGATCGAGGTCTTGGAGGCGCTGGAGCGCATCTACAAGCACCTGGAGCGTTGGCCGGCGCTGCTGGAGGTCTATGAGCGCTCCCTTGAGGCCCTCGACGGCGAGGCCAGCCTTGACGACGCGGCGCGCCTCGCCCATCGGCGTCGCCTGCTGGCCGCGCTGGGGCAGCTCCACGAGGAGACGCTCAAGGATCCCAAGGCGGCCCGCGCCGCCTACGAGGCGCTGCGCGCGCTGGCGCCCAAGGATCTCGACGCCCTCAAGGGGCTGCAACGGCTGGCGGAGGCCGAGGACAACGTCGCCCAGCTCACCGAGTACGTCACCGCTGAGCTGGAGCTGGTCACCACGCCCGCCGACAAGGCCCAGCTGCGCTACCGCCTGGGCATCCTCGCCGCGCGCGCCGGTGACGAGGAGGCCGCGGTCAACCACTTCGGCCTGGCGCTCAACCAGGCGCGGGATCATGAGGGGGTCATCGCCTCTTTGCAGGCCCGCCTCGACGGCCCCTACGCCAAGAACGCCGCGCGCCTGCTTGAGCCCGCCGTGCGCGCCACCGAGGACTGGGCGGAGCTGCGCCGCGTCTTGGCGATCCGCGCCGATGACACCCCCGATCCGCTGATCCGCCATAAGCGCCTTGAGGAGATCGCGCAGATCCAAGAGGAGCGGCTGGGCGCGCCCGCCGAGGCCTTCGAGACGCACGCCCTCTTGCTGCGCGAGGACCCCAAAAAGGAGAGCACCCGCGCGCACTTGGAGCGGCTGGCGGCCCTGCTGGGCAACGGCGAGGCGCTGGCGGCCCTCTACGCCGAGTTCGCCCTGGGCGGCGCCCGCGCCGACAGCGCCGATCCGATCCTCTACAGCCAAAAGCTGGCCGAGCTGCTTGAAGCCCAGGAGCTTCAAGAGCAGGCCCGCGAGACGCTCAGCGCCGTGCTGCTGGAGGAGGGCGACACCCTGCCGCTCTTGGACAAGCTGGAGCAGCTGAGCCGCGCGCTGGAGGACTGGGCGGCCCTGGTGGACATCTGCGAGCGCCGCCTGCCGCTGCTGGAGGCGGACCCGGAGGCCACCCGCGCCGAGCTGTTCGCCATGGCCGAGCTGCTGGAGGTCCACCTCAGCGATCCCGAGGCGGCCATCGAGGTCTATCAGCGCGTCTACGCCGAGCACCCCGATGACGCGCGCGCCCTGGCCGCCTTGGAGCGGATCTTCCGTGAGATCGGCGGCTGGGAGCGCCTCGCCGCGCTCTTGGAGGCCCGCCTTGAGGGCGCCGAGCCTGAGCTGGCCGCGGCCCTGGGCGCCCAGCTCGCCGCGATCCTCTACGAGCACCTCCAGCGCGCCGAGGAGGCCCTGGATCGCTACGCGGCGGTGCTGGAGATCGCCCCTGAGCATGAGGAGACAGAGGACGCCTTGCAGGCCATCTTGGCCGAGACCGATGAGCAAGAGGCCCCAGGCCTGCGCGCCCGCGTCTGCGACATCCTTGAGCCCCTCTATCTCGCCCGCGAGGACTGGCTGAGCCTCATCCACGTCCTGCAAGAGCGCCTCGCCGACAGCCAAGACCCCGAGGAGCGCGTGGCGCTGAACCTGCGCATGGCGGGCATCTACGAGCGGGAGGAGGAGCAAGACCTGGCGGCGGCCATGAGCTGCTTCGGCGCCGCCTTTGACGAGCGCTACGGCGACGAGGCCATCCGCGCTGAGCTGCTGCGCTTGGCCGAGGCCCTCGACGCTTGGCAGGGGCTGACGGAGATCTTCCGCCGTGGCCTCGACAACGTGGACGTCGATCCGCAGGCGCGCCAAGAGATGCTGGCGCAGACGGCGGGGATCTTCGAGGATCGCCTCGACGATCTGGCCCAAGCGGTGGCCCTCAACCGCCTGATCTTGGACGAGGAGCCCGAGGATCTCGACGCCCTCGCCCGCCTCGATCGCCTCTACACCAAGCTCGAGGATCTGCCCGCCCTGGTGGACATCCTTGAGCAGCGCGTGATGCTGCTGGAGAGCCCCGAGGATCAGATCGCGCTCAACTTCCGCCTCGGCGCGCTCTACCGCGACAAGCTCGGCGATCTGGAGCAGGCCGTCGAGGCCTTCGCGCGTGTCCGCCGCGACATCGATCCGCAAAACCAAGAGGCCTTCGTCGCCTTAGAGGATCTCTACGCCACCACCGGGGCGTATGAGCCTCTGGTCGAGGCCCTCTTGGAGCACGCCGAGCTGCTGGAGGGGGAGGATCGCAAGCGGCTCCTCTTCCGCGCCGCCGCCACCATGGAGGACGGCCTGGAGCGGCCCAAGGGCGCCGTGGAGGTCTATCAGCGCGTCTTGGAGCTGGATGAGGCCGACGCGACGGCCCTTGAGGCGCTGGATCGCCTCTTCAACGCGCTGAGCCAGCCCATCGAGCTGCTGGAGATCTTGGAGCGCGAGCACGCCTTAGCCAAGGACGACGCCGCCCGCGACGCCCTCGATCACCGCATGGGCGTCATCCTGTGGCAAGACCTGGAGGACCCCGTCCGCGCCGTGGCGCACTTCCGGGCCGTGCTGGGCCGCGACGCCGCCCATCAGGACGCGCGCGACGCCCTTGAGGCCCTGTTCGACACCCCCGAGGTGCGGCTGGAGATCGCCGAGATCCTCATCCCCATCTACGAGGCTGAGGGCGCCTGGGCGGCGCTGCGCGACACGCTCAAGGGCACGCTCAGCGACCTCGACGAGCCCGCGCGCCGCGTCGAGACGCTGCGCAAGATCGCGGGCATCGAAGAGGGCTCACTGGGGGCGCCCGCCGAGGCCTTCGCCACGCTCTCAGAGGCGCTGCGCGAGGCCCCGCTGGATCTGGAGATCGAGGCCGAGCTGGAGCGCATCGCCCAGACCTTGGGCCTGTACAGCGAGCTGCTGAGCCTCCTCGACGAGGTGGTGCTCGACGCCCCGGAGCGGGCCGTGGATCTGCACCTCAAGATGGCCAAGCTGGCCGAGGAGCAGCTTGAGGACGCGGCGCGGGCCATCGAGGAGCACCGCGAGGTCTTGGAGCTGGAGCCCGACAACGCCACGGCCCTGGGCGCCTTGGAGCGCCTCTACCATGACACGGGCGTCCACGGCGATCTGGTGGAGATCTTGGAGCGCAAGGCCGAGGCCCTTGAGGACCTGGCCGAGCGCAAGCCCCTCCTGGCGCGGATCGCCCTCATCCAAGAGGACATCCTCGACGACAAGGAGCAGGCCGTCGAGACGTGGCGGCGGCTCCTCGCCGAGGACGAGCGCGACGCCAACGCGCTGGGCGCCCTGGAGCGCCTGCTCAGCGGCCAAGAGCGCTGGGTGGAGCTGTCGGCGCTCTTTGAGCACCGCGTCAGCGTCTGCGCGCCCGAGGCCCGCGCCGAGGTGGAGTTTGGCTTCGCCCAGCTCCTCGAAGCGCACCTCAAGGAGGGCAGCCGCGCGGTGGATCTCTACCAGGGCATCTTGGAGCGCGACGCCGCCCATGAGGCGGCCATCCAAGCGCTGGCGGCGCTGTTCAACGACGAGGCCCGCGCCGAAGAGGCCGGGGTGGATCGCAACCGCGTGGCGATGATCCTTGAGCCGCTCTACCGCGAGCGTGAGGACTTCGCCGCCTTGGTGGCGGTGCTGACCGTGCGCCAAGAGGCTCAGCAAGAGGACCCGATCCTGCGCGTGGCGCTCCTCAAGGAGATCGCCGCGCTGCGTGAGGCGCGCCTGGACGACATCGACGGCGCGCGGGAGACCTGCGCGCTGATCCTCACCATCAACCCCGAGGACGAAGAGAACCGCCAGCAGCTCTACCGCCTCACCGAGAGCACCCAGGCCTTCGACGCCTTGTGTGAGCAGCTGCGCGAGGTCATCGAGGACATCCACATCCCCGACGTCAAGGTCGCGCTGCTCTTGGAGCTGGGCCGCCTTGAGGAGACGCACCGCCGCGAGATGGGCGAGGCGCAGCTCGTCTACCACGACGTCTTGGAGATCGAGCCCGAGAACGAGGCGGCGATCAAGGCGCTGGTGGAGCTGTTTAGCCACGACAGCGCATGGGAGGAGCTGGTCCAGCTCTATCTCGGCCAGGCCAGCCACCGCGTCGATCCCGAGGGCCAAAAGGAGCTGTATTTCAAGGTCGCCCATCTCTTTGAGGACGTCCTTGAGGACAACGCCCGCGCGGTGGCGACCTACCGCCAGATCCTGGACATCGAGCCGGACAACCCTGAGGCCTTCAAGGCGCTCAAGAACTTCTTCACCAACGCCGCCTCATGGGCGGAGCTGGCCGACGTGCTGCGCGACGAGCTTCAGTACACCGACGCGCCCGAGGCGCGCGCGGCGCTGCGCTACCAGCTCGGCGAGATTCTGGAGATGTACCTTGAAGACCTCGACGGGGCCATCACCGCCTGGCGTGAGGTCGTCGAGGACGACGCCCCGGGTCACGCTGCGGCGATGGAGGCCCTGGAGCGGCTCCTGAGCACCCTGCGTGGCGACGCGCTGCAAGCGGACAAGTTGCGCCAGGTCGCCGACATCCTGGAGCCCATCTACCGCCAGCGCCTCAGCTGGGCGCCTTGGGTCAACGCCGTCGAGGTCCAGCTCCTCTCCATCGAGGATCGCTGGCAGCGTTTAGAGCACCTGGTGGAGATCGCGCGGATTCAAGAGGCCGAGCTGGGCGACGCCCAAGGGGCCTTCGAGGCCTACGCGCGGGCCTTCGCCGAGGACTACGGCAACCCGGATCTGCAAGGGGCGCTGGATCGCCTCGGCGACAAGCTCCAGGCCTGGCAGCCGCTGGTGGACGTCTACCTCGCGGGGATCGACGACTTCAGCGACCTCGACAGCGCCGTGGAGATCTTGGTCAAGGTCGCGGGGATCTTCGACGTGGAGCTGGGCGACGCGGCCCAGGCCATCAACACCTATCGCCGCCTGCTGCTCATCGAGCCTGAGCACCTGCCCGCCCTCAACGCCCTGGAGCGCATCCTCGACATGGAGGCCCAGTACGACGAGCTGGTGGAGGTCTTGGCTCAGAAGGCCGAGCTGACCGACGATCTCGCCGAGAAGAAGGAGCTGCTCAACCGGATCTGCGAGATCTGGGAGGGCATCCTCGACAACCCCGCCGAGGCCATCGGCGCCTACCGCGCCATCTTCGAGGAGGACCCCCAGGATCGCGAGGCGCTCGCCGCGCTGATCCGCCTCTACCGCCGCACCGAGGACTGGCCGAGGCTCGTCGAGGCGCTGCGCGAGGAGCTGGATCTGACCGAGGGGGACGCCGAGAAGAAGGCGCTGCTCTTTGAGATGGCCGAGATCCACGAGCAGCAGATCAAGGACTTCGACGCCACCATCCAGACCTACCGCGGCGTGCTGGAGATGGACGAGCGGGATCGCCAGGCCATCGAGGCGCTGGACCGGCTGCTGACCCAAGAGGGGCGCTTCAACGAGCTGATCGGGCTCCTTGAGGGGGACATCGACGGCGCGCTCAACGAGGGGGCCGAGGAGGCCCAGATCGACGCCATTCGGCTGCGCATCGGCGGCGTCTTAGAGCACCAGCTTGAGGAGGTGGAGCGGGCGATCGCCATCTACGGCGAGATCCTCATGCGTGATCCTGAGCGCGCCGAGGCCAAGGCGGCCTTGGAGCGCCTGCTCGACGAGCCGGGCCACCGCCTCCAAGCGGCGCGGCTGCTCGCCGATCACTATGACCGTCAAGACAGCCCCGCCGATCTGGCCCGTGTCTTAGAGCAGCAGCTCTTGGATCTCGACGAGCCGCATGCGCGGGTGGGGATGCTCAAGCGCCTCGCCGCGCTGCACCGTGATCGGCTCAGCGACGCGCGCCAGGCCTACGAGACCTACGCCCGCGCCTTCACCGAGGATTGCAGCGACGAGGACATCATCGCGCCGCTGCACGCGTTGACGGAGCTATTGTCGATCTACGACGAGCTGGCCGAGGTCTACCAAGCGCGCATCGCCCAGACGGTGGAGCCTGAGCTGCTGAGGCCGCTCAACCGTGGGCTGGCGCGGCTCTACGACGAGCGGCTTGAGGACGCGCCGAGGGCCATCGCCGCGTGGCAGCGTGTGCTGGACGAGGACGCCTTCGACGACGAGGCGCTCGCCGCGTTGCAGCGGCTCCACCAAGCGGCCGAAGACTGGTCGGCGGTCATCTCGGTGGCCCGTCGCCGCCTCGATCTGGTGGATGATCCAGAGGAGAACATCAACCTCCGCTTCCTGCTGGCCTACCTCCTGGAGGTGGTCGAGGGCGCCTTGGGAGAGGCCGTCGAGCTGCACCGCCAGATCCTCTGGGACAAGCCCGAGCACGCGCACAGCCGCGAGGCCATGGAGCGGCTGGCCGCCTCCACGGCGCACCGCGCGGCCATCGCCGAGGTCCTTGATCCCATCTACCGGGACATGGGCGACTGGGCGCGGCTGGCGACCCTCACCGAGATGCGCATCGACCTGCTCGACGATCCCCAAGAGATCGCCCGGCTGTGGGCCGAGGTCGCCGAGATCCGCGAGCGCAAGCTCAATGACGAGGCGACGGCCTTCCAGGCGCTGCTGAGGGCCTTCGTCGCCCACCCCACCGACGAGGAGATCCGCGACAACCTCCTGCGCCTCGCCGAGCGCGAGGAGGGCTGGGCGACGCTCATCGACATCTTCACGCAGGCCCAAGAGGACATCGAGGACCCGGATCTGCGGGTGGAGGATCAGCTGCGGCTGGCGGGCTGGTGTCGCGCGCACCTCGCCGACGAAGCGCGGGCGGTGCATCACTACCGCGAGGCGCTCAAGGTCAACCCCAACACGCCTGAGGCCCTTGACGCGTTGGAGCGCCTCTACAGCGAGGGCGAGGCTTGGGCGGAGTTGGCGCAGATCTACCGCTACAAGATCCAGAGCCTCTTCGACTTGGAGGCCAAGCGCGCGCGGCTGCACCAGCTCGGCGAGCTGTGCGCGGTGCGGCTCAAGGATCACTCGGGCGCGGTGACGGCCTACGAGGAGGCGCTGCGCATCGACGACAGCGACGCGACGGCGCTCAGCGCGCTGGAGCGGCTCCACCGCCAAGCGGAGGACTGGTCGGCGCTGTGCCGTGTGATGGAGCGGCGGGTCGAGGGCCTGGACGACGAGGCCAAGCGCGAGGCGATCTACCGCCAGCTCGGCGAGCTTTACGACGCGCGGCTCAGCGACGAGGGCAAGGCGGCGGTGGCCTGGGAGCGGGTCTTGGACACAGCGGCGGGCGACGAGGCCGCGCTGACGGCGCTCAAGCGCCTCTACACCCAGCTCTCCGACTGGGCCAAGCTCCAGCGCGTGCTCACCCGTTGGCTGGCCGCCGTCGAGGACGAGGCGCGGCGCGTGGAGCTGCTCTTTGAGCTGGGCCGCAACGCCGTCACCTGCCTCGACGACGTGGACGGCGCCATCAACGACTACCGCCAGATCTTGACGCTGCGCCCTGACAACAAGGAGGCGCTGTCCCAGCTGGAGACGCTCTACGCCCAGCGTGGGCGTTGGGCTGAGCTGGTCAAGGCGCTGCGCGAGCACCTGGCCGCCTTAGAGGGCAAGGAGCCGGTCGCCGATCGCGTGGCGCGCCTGGTGCGCCTGGCCTCGATCGCCTCAACGCACCTCAAGGACGCCGAGGCGGCCATCAAGGCGCTCAAGGAGGTCTTGGAGCACGACCCGGATCACCTCGACGCGCTGACCCTCCTCGCCGAGCTATACCGCGCGGGCGGCGACTGGGCGGGCTCGGCGGCGATCTTGGAGAAGATCCTCAAGGAGCGCCCCTCGGCGGAGAGCTGGCGGCAGCTGGGCGATCTCTACATCGAGCGGCTTGAGGACCGCCAGCAGGGCAAGCGCGCGCTCAACGAGGCGGCCCAGCTGGGCGACGGAGAGGCGGTCAACCAGCTCATCACCATCGCCCGAGAGGAGGCCGACAAGCCCAGCCTGGCGCGCCTGCTGCCCAAGCAGCTTGAGCGGCTTGAGGGCAAGGAGCGGCTGACGATGCTGGTGGAGCTGGCCGACATCTTCAAGGATCTCGACCAGCGTGACGCCCAGATCGACATGCTCAAGGAGGCGGTCCTGCTCGCCCCTGACCAGCTCAAGATCTCCGACGCGCTCTTGGAGGCCTACTTCGCGGCCTCTCGCCACGCCGAGGCTGAGCCGCTGCTCAAGCGCATCATCTCCAATCTGGAGAGCACGCGTCGCCGCCGCGATCTGCTCAAGTACAACTTCCACCTTGGCTGCGTCGCTGAGGAGCGTGGCGACGAGGTGGCCGCCTTGGCGGCCTTCTCGGCCTGCTTTGACTACGACGCCACCTACGTCCCCAACCTGCTCCACCTGGCGCGGCTGCACTTCAAGCGTGAGGACTGGGACCAGGCGCTCAAGATCTTCCAAGCGATCCTGCTCCAGCAGATGAACCTGGAGAAGCCTGAGCGTGTGGACGTCTTCTACCACCTGGGCTGTGTCTACCAAGCCAAGGACAACGCCCGCCGTGCCCGCGACATGTTCAAGCGCGCCTTGAGCCTCGACGCCGAGCACGCCCCCAGCCAAGCGGCCCTCGACGCCCTCGAATAGCCCTCACTGCCTTAAATACGACGCCTGTCGTGTTTAGGGCGGGCGGCTGAGATTGAGGGTGGGCTACTGCGCGCCGCCGACGGGCAACGTAGCGATAAAGGCGAGGCGCGCATCAAAAACCTCGGCCTCATAACCCAGCTCGGTCAACAGCTCGATGGCCCCGAAGAGGTGGTTATAGCCCAGCGCCAAGCGCCCCACATCATCGGGGCTCGTGTCCGCCTCAAAGGTCAGGCTGTGCTCAAAGAGGAGCTGCTGCCCTGCGGCGAGCGTCCAATAGAGGCCGGGGTTGAGGGTAAAAGCCATCTCGGGTCCATCCCCCTCGACGGCGCTGGGCGCCGCCCCGCTGAGATCCAGGCTGAGGC
>JAHJCH010000297.1 GCA_018813065.1 Myxococcota bacterium | reverse complement strand
CGGCGCGCATGTCCGTCTTCGAGGAACTTCAGGAACAGGCGGGCGAGAGCCATGCCTTTGTGGTGGCGGAAAACAAAAAGAGCGACACGGAGGTGGACTTTGACAAGCTGGATGACGCGCTCCTGATCTGGCGCGCCACGCCGCGCGCGCTGCGGGGGCCGAGGGGGGCTTGGCGGGCGGCGCGCGCCCTGGCTGCGCGGCTCCCGCCGGGGCCGAATGTCCTCTTGATCCTCGCCGAGATCGATCCCCTCGACGCCTATGAGGCCGCCGCCCTTATCGGCCCTGGGCGCTACCCCGCGCCGCCAGGCTGGCCTCAGCTGCGGGGGGTCTTCGTCTTGGAGGCCAAGGACGGCTTGAGCGAGGGGCCGAGCCTCCACGCCTTGGCCCGCGTGGTGGCGCCGCGCCTGGCGCTGGGCGGCCCCGAGGAGATCGACGCGCTTCAGCGGCGCGGCTACCTCATCACCGCCGCCACGCGTGGGCAGCTGGGCGGCGGGCTGCGCTGTGAGGCGGGGGCCTGCGCGCTGCCCGATGGGCGGGCGCGGATCGCCTCAGGGGGCAACGCCGCGCCTTACAGTGAGCTTGAGCTGGCCTTGATGGGGCTGCGGCCTTGGGCGGGGCTGGATGAGGGGCTGGCGCGCCTCTCGATGACGCCGGAGGGGCTGAGGCGGACGGGCGAGGTGACGCTTGAGGCGATCCGCGCCGCCGCGCCGCCCCCGCCCCCCGCGTGGCGCCTCGGCGTGGTGTGGATCAGCGCCAAGGCGCCCTCTGAGCCCGAGGTTCAGCGGCAGCTGCGCGCGCTGGAGGCCTTCGCGCGCCCCGGCCCTGACGCCGATCCGCTGCGCTATAACTTCTATGAGGCGACTCAGGGGCGAGGGCGGCTGAGGCTCCACGCTTGGCGCGGCTGAGGCTCAGCCCAGCTCAAAGGGATCGGCGACGCCGCAGTACAGCTGGCCGGAGAGGCGCCCGACAGGATCAAGGCGCGCGGCGCTGATCCGCCCCTGGGCGTCTCGCAGCGCGTCATCGAGGTGGACATAGACGACGCGGCCAATAAACAGCTCGGCGCTGACGGCGCCCTCGTCGTTGAGGATCGGCACGGTCTGGGTGAGGACGCACTCCATCTGCGCGGGGGCGCCCTTGACGCGCGGCGGCTTGACCTTGACCGAGGGCAGCGCCTCCAAGCCCAAGGCGTCCAGCTCGCTGACCCCATACTCATAGGGCGCGCCGCTGGCGGCCATCTCCGCCGCCAGCGCCCGAGGGGCGACGTTGACGACGAACTCGCCCAAGGCGGCGAGGTTGCGCGCCGTGTCCTTGCGCGCCCCATCTCGGCCACGCGCCACGCTGAAGCACAAGGTCGGCGGCGCGGCGCTGATCCCCGTAAAGAAGCTAAAGGGGGCGAGGTTGACCCCCTCGCCCAAGGTCGTCACCCAGGCGATGGGGCGGGGGATGATCAGCTCGCTGAGCAAAAAGTAGGCGTCCTTGGGGCTCAAGGCTTGGGCGTCGATCTGCATCTGGGGCTCCTGGCGGCGATGGATTTTATGGGCAGCGTTGGGCGCGTTCATATAGTGTGCGGCGTAGACTATCGGCCCGTCGCGACGACGCATAGATGAGGCCGCGCCCAACCTCGTTTCAGACCCAAGCAGGCCGCCGCGTTGCTCACCCCCCTCGCCGCCCTCGCGCTGCTCCTCAGCCCGCCCACCGACGCCAGGGAGAGCGGCCTCGCCCCCCCCGAGATCGGCTGGGGGCCAGAGGGCGCGTATGGGCGCATCCCCCTCTTCTGGGCCGCTGATCCGGGCTGGGACTTGACGCTCTCGCCGGGCTGGGGCGAGGCGGGGGCCGAGGGGGCGGGGCGGCTGCGCTGGGCGCGGGGCGGTGAGGGGGAGATCGAGGCGCGGCTCAGCGGCGTTGATGATCTTGGCTGGGGCGGCGCCTGGTCCGCGCGTGGGCAAGGGCGGCTGCGCCTCGGCCCCGCGCGCCTGGGCGTAGACGGCGCAGGGGCCGCCGATCCCGCCGCTTGGGGGCGAGGTCAGCGCGGGGCGGCGCGGCTCGATGATCGCCTGTTGATGGTCGCGGGGCTGAGCCTCCAAGGGGCGCAGCTGGGGGTGGGGCTGCGTCAGCACGTCGAGCATGATCTGAGGCGCGATGAGCGCGCGGCGACGCCCTCGCTCTACCTCCACCTCCACACCGACGACGGGGGCCTCTCGGCGCAGGCGGAGTGGGTGACGGCGCGTCGCCCTTGGCTGCGCACCCTCATCGACGGGCGGCGGCGCCTCCCGCTCGGCCCCCTCACGCTGCGCCTCGACGGCGGGCTGCTCTCCCTCACCGACACCGACGCGACCGGGGGGCGTCGCGCCTGGGCCGCAGGGGCGACGGGGCTGGGCTTGGCGATGGGGCGCCGCTTTGGCCTGTATTGGCATGAGTGGCGCGTGGAGATCAGCGGCGCGTGGTCCGATGGCTGGCGGCGCGGCGAGATCGATTGGCTGACGCCAGCCTCGCGGGGCTGGGCGGGGATCGAGGCGGCGCAGACGCTGCGCGGTGAGGCCCTGCGCCTGGAGATCAGCGGGCGCTGGATGCCCTGGTCTTGGCGCGCGGCAGAGCCCGGCTGGGTGGCGGGCTGGGCCGAGGGGCGGG
>JAHJCH010000296.1 GCA_018813065.1 Myxococcota bacterium | reverse complement strand
TCGGGCGCGGACATCGACGTGGAGCCTCCCCTGGCCAGCGACTGGGCCAGCTCCAGCGTGGTGCTGGTGCAACACGTGCCCCACTACACAGCCGTGGACATCCAGCCTGGTGCCCTGGTGGCAGCCGACCACTGGGCGGGCGCGGGCGGCGATGACTGGGGCGGCGATGGCGGCTGGGGCGGCGGCTCCATGGCCGACGCCTGCTGGGGCGGCTGCTTCTCAAACCAAGACTGCGCCGAGGGTTTCATCTGCTCAGACATTGACTTTGGCGAGCCTTGCTGCTTGGAGGGCGTCTCCGAGGGGCTGCCCGTCGGCGCGCCCTGCCAGGCCGAAGGCCACGCCATCGAGTGCGCCTCTTCGATCTGCATCGAAGGCCCCGATGGGCCCCGCTGCTCCGACGTCTGCGAGGCGGCGGAGGACTGCCCGCAGGGCATGAGGCGCTGCGAGCGCATCCCCTTGAGCGGCAGCGATGAGCGGTGGTGCCTCTTTGAGTGACCCGTAAAGCATCACCCCGTACATTTTCAGCCCCACCCCACCCCCGCCTACGCTGAGATCAAGCCGCCGCGCTACAATCCCGCCGCGATGGGCTTGACGCCGCCCCCCATAAATTAGATCCCTGAAGCGCCCGCACAGGAGACCTCATGCCCCCCCTCAGCTTGCCGCCCTGTGACACCGAGCGTCGCCTCGCTGGCGTCATCGACGCTGGGGTGTTCTCCAAGCTCCTCCTTGAGCTGCTTGAGGAGGCCGCGACGGGGCGGCTGAGGCTGCGGCTGGACGGCGTAGAGCGGGTCCTCCACCTGCTCAACGGCCTGCCCGTCTTCGCCGAGAGCAACCTCCTCGATGAGACGCTGGGGCGCGCGCTGCGGGCCGAGGGGCTCGTGGACGAGGCGACGCTGCGCCGCGCGCGTGAGGAGGGCGCGGCGCGGCGCCTGCGCTTGGGCGAGGCCCTCATCGCCCGTGGCGCGTTGGCCCCTGAGCAGATCCACGCCGCCCTCCGCGAGCAGGTCCGTGAGCGCGCCTTGGCCTGCTTTGATTGGTGGGGGGCGCGCTTCACCTTCGAGGCGGAGCGCCACTTTGGCCCCCACGCGCAGATCTTCGCCTTAAACCCCGCCGCCCTGCTCCTTGAGGCCACCCTGCGCGCGCAGCGCCCGCAGGCGCTTGAGGCCACCTTTGAGATCTACGCCGCGCGTGAGATCCGCCTCCGGCCACGGGCGCGGCGCCTCTACGATCACCTCGCCCAGCTCCATGAGGGGCTGCCTGCGCGCCTCGACGCGGGCTTGAGCGGCCAAGAACTGGGGCGCGCGCTGGGCTGGAGCGCCTACAAGCTCGGCGCGCTGCTCCACACCCTGCGCGATCTGGATCTGCTGGGCTCACCCCAAGCCCCGGCCCAGGCCCCAGCGCGCGGCTTGGGCGCGGAGCCGACGCGGATAGAGCCCGCGCCGCTGACGGCGGGCGCGCCGATCATGTGGGACGCGGTGCGCAGCGAGGAGGAGGCCCTGGCCGCCCTGCGAGGGGGTGACTATGCCCGCGCCGCCCGTCTCCTGCGCGTCGCCGCCTCGGGCGCGCCCAGCAGCCCCGCGCGTCGCTGCCTCTTGGCCTTCAGTGAGGGGCTGGCGGCGCTGCATGATCCCGCCGCCTTTGAGGCCGCCTCGCGGGCGCTGCTCTCGGCGGTGGAGCGCGCGCCGCACCTGGCGCTGGGCCGCGATCTCCTCGCCCGCCTCTACCTCGCCCAAGAGAGGAGCGCGCCGTGAAGCCGCCCCGAGGCCACTCCAACACCGACGCGTACATCGATCTGGTGCTGGCGGAGGCGGAGCGCGACGCCTCCCCCGCGCCAGAGATCAACGACACATTGGCCTGTGAGCCGCCCGACTTCAGCGACATCCCCGATCCAGAGGCCGCGCCCCTCGATGAGTTTGACGAGGAGGAGCCCACCCACGCCTTTGACCGTGAACGCGGCGGGGCCGCCCCCGCAGATCCTTGGCGTGCGCCGCCGCCTGCGCGGGTCACGGGCGCGCCCCTCAAGGCCAAGCGCACGCCCCCCAAGGCGCCGCCGTCGCTGGAGATGCCCTTCGTCGCCGAGCCCTCGGTGATGATCGATCTCCCTGAGCTGATCGAGATCAAGCCCGCCGCGTCGCCGATGGAGGCGGGCCCACGAGGCGCTTGGGCGCGCGCGGGAGATCTCCCCAGCGACTCGGTGATCTTTGAGCTGCCCGAGATGAGCGCGGTCTTGGAGGAGGAGGAGACGCCGCCGAGACCACGGGCGGTGCCGCGCCTGGGAGCGCTCGCCGCCGAGGTGACCCTCGACGCCGCAGCCGCCCGCGCCGCCCG
>JAHJCH010000295.1 GCA_018813065.1 Myxococcota bacterium | reverse complement strand
TTCATCCGCTCAAGGCGGACAGGCCGGAGTAAGAAAACAATCCGCAGAGCGGATTTTTTCGCAGCGGAGCGCCTGCCCCCGCCGCGCGCGATTCATCGCGCGCGGCGGGGGTGATGGCCGAGAAAATGTCACAACTAAAGTTGAGATCAACCCGCGATAAAGGCGTCGTAGGCGGCTTGATCCATCAGCGCCTCAAACTCAGCGAGATCATTGGGCTTGACCTTAAAGAGCCACGCCGCGCCGGTGGGATCGGCGTTGAGCTGCTCGGGCGCATCGACGAGATCCGCGTTGACGCTGACGATCTCGCCGCCGCAGGGGCAGAAGAGATCGCCGACGGCCTTGACGGACTCGATGGTGCCGACGACCTGACCGGCCTCCACCTCATCGCCGACCGTGGGCAGCTCAACGAAGACGACCTCACCCAAGGACTCCGCGGCGTGGGCGGTGACGCCGATGGTCAGCGCGCCGTCGTCATCGAGGCGGGCCCACTCATGCTCTTGGCTAAAACGAACGCTCATAAGTCTCTCCTAAGCCCTGGGGGTGGGCTTGACGAAAGGGGGCTTGACGATCACGCCCTCAGCGACCTGCTTACGGACCTGGACACGCGCCAAGGCGCCGAGTTGATGTTGCCCCTCGGGGACATAGGCCATGGCGATGCTCTCATCGAGGCTGGGCGAGCGCGTGCCGCTGGTGACGACGCCGATGGGCGCGCCCTCGGCGTCCACCACGGGGTAGCCCTGCCGGGGGATGAGCTTACCGCTGAACTTGATGGCCACGAGGCGACGCTTCAGGCCCGCCTGCTTCTGCGCGGCGAGCGCCGCCTGACCGATAAAGCCGCCGGGCTTGTTGAGCTTGACGACCCAGCCGAGCCCCGCCTCAAGGGGGCTGGTTGTCTCATCGATGTCATTGCCATAGAGGGCGAACTTCATCTCCAGGCGCAGCGTATCGCGGGCGCCGAGCCCCACGGGGATCAGATCCGCGCCGCCGGCCTCGCGCAGCGCGTCATAGACCTCCAGGCCGCGCGCCCAGGGGATATACAGCTCAAAGCCATCCTCGCCGGTGTAGCCTGTGCGGCTGATGATGCAAGGCACGTCGGCGACGGGCCCCTCGGCGAAGTGATAAAAGCCGATGGCGTTGAGATCGACGGGGGTCAATCGCTGCACGATCTGGGCGGCGAGGGGGCCTTGGATCGCCAGCTGCGCATACACATCGCTGCGATCATAAGCGGTGGCCGCGCCCTTGAGCTGGGCCTCGATCCAGGCGAAGTCCTTGGCGCGGTTGGCGGCGTTACAGCAGATAAAGATCCGGCGCGGGCTGCAACGATAGACGACGAGATCATCGATGATCCCCCCATCGGGCCGACACATGGCCGTGTAGCAGGCCTGACCGTCCTTGAGGGCCTCAAGGTCATTGGTGATGAGCCGGTTGGCGGCGATCAGAGCCTCATCGCCGAGGATCTCGATCTCGCCCATGTGGCTGACGTCAAAGAGGCCAGCGCGGGCGCGGGTCGCCAGGTGCTCTTGGCGGAGCCCCTCGAACTGGACGGGGAGATCCCAGCCACCGAAGTCAACGAAGCGCGCGCCGGCGGCCTCGTGTCGGGGATAAAAGGGCGTCTTAGCCATCAGAAATGAAACCTCCACGCGACGGCTGAGGGCCACCTATAGCCCAAGCGTTTGATAAACCCAACGGGAATCAACGGCTTGATTTGAGCGCGCGGTGTCGCCCATCTTGGCGCCGAATTTCAAGGAGCACCTTATGGCCGTCGTCTTCCTGACGGGCGCCTCCTCAGGGCTGGGCGCCGCCCTCGCCCCGCTGCTGGCCGCCGACGGTGACGTGTTGATCCTGGCCGCGCGCCGCGAGGCCCCGCTGCGCGCCCTCACCGAGCGGATCTGCGCGGCGGGCGGCCAAGCCGAGGCCGTCGTGCTGGACGTGGGCGATCGCGCGGCGGTCTTCGCGGCGATCCAGGCCGCCGAGGCGCGCCACGGCGCGGTGGAGACGCTGATCCTCAACGCGGGGATCTCTCGCCCGACGCCCGCCAGCGGCTTTGACGGCGCGCGGGTCGAGCAGATCATCCGCACCAACGTGCTGGGCGCCGCCTACTGCGTCGAGGCGGCGCTGCCAGCCATGCGCGCACGGGGTAAGGGGCACATCGTGGGGATCAGCAGCCTGGCGGGCTACCGGGGGCTGCCGGGCTCGGCGGCCTACTCCGCCAGCAAGGCGGCGTTGACCAACCTGCTGGAGAGCCTGCGCGTGGAGCTTCAGGGCACAGGCGTGGACGTGTCGGTGATCTGCCCAGGGTTTATCAAGACGCCGCTGACCGACACCAACACCTTCAAGATGCCCTTCTTAATGGAGACCGCCGACGGGGCGGCGGCGATCTACGCGGCCATCCGCGCGCGGCGGCGCCACGCCGCGTTCCCTTGGCAGCTGGCGAGCCTGGCGCGGCTGGGGCGTGTGCTGCCGCATGGCCTCTACGATCGGATCTTCAAGGGGCGGCGTTTGGACAAGCATGGGGGCGGGCGGGGCTGAGATCGATCACCACGCCCTCGATCTGCGCCTCGCGTAATAAGTGAATGGCTTGAAAGCCCTCACGCGACAGCATCGGCAGCGCCGCGCGCAGATCCTGCGCTTGCTGGGCGATGATCTCGGGGGCGACGCGTCGGGCGCGGGCTGCGGCGCGGCGCTGACAGACCTCCAAGCTGAGATCGAGGACCAAGGCCACGGCGGGGAGGCGATGGCGCCGCGCCAAGCTGAGGTAACCGGCGCGGGCGAAGCCCTGCACGTTGGTGGCGTCGATGACGCAGAGGCGGCGGTGGGCGAGGCGGCGATCGACCAACATATGCAGCAGCGTAAAGGCGTCGCTGGTGGCGCCCTGATCGGCCTCATCATCGGTGATCCAGGCCCGCAGCCGATCAGAGGAGAGGATGGCCGTCTCGCGGAAATGGCGAGCGGCGAAGGTGCTCTTGCCCACGCCGGAGACGCCCATCAGCACGATCAGGCTGGGATCGGGCAGCGTCAATCGCATCACAGGACGCGCAGCGCGCCGATGGCGTCGCGCGCCTGATCATACGCATAAACCTTGAGGAAATACGGCACACGAGGCAGGTCTTCGCCCAAGACCATCTCCACCTCGAAGCGCCCGCCCACGAAGTCGATCTCGCGCTCGACGCGGATCTTACGCGTCGCCACGGCCCAGTTTTCGGCGACCACCTCGGGATCGGGCCTGCGGGTGTTGATCGGCGCCAGGGGATCTAAGATCACGTCACGATCGATCTCAAAGGTCAGCCAAGCGCGCCCCGACTCCAGGCCCTCGACGATCCCCTCGACCTGGATCACCCCCGCCGCCAGCCCGCCGTCGATGAGCCGCAGGGCCACCTCATAGGGCGGGCAACGCAGCGCCGTGGCGGGATCACCATAGAGGTTATAGAGATCGAGGTGCTGATCGAGGACGCGCGCCTGCTCCGTGGGCGGCACACCCGCGACGGTGGCCCCCGCCGACATGATCCGTCGAAACTCATCCTCTCCGTTGTCCTTGATCGCGCGTCGAGCGTGGATCAGGGCCTCACCGATGGTATCGGGGCAGCGATCCAGGGCCTCGCGCTGCACCTCATAGGGCCAGACCGCGTTGGGATAGGGGTGGGAGGTCCCCGAGGCGCCCATCACCGTCAGGGGGCCTTGATCGAGGAAGAGGAGCGCTTGAGCGATGCTGGGGGCGCTGAGGTGATACTCAGCGGTGGAGCAAGCGAAGAGGAAGAGGAAGGGGGCGCGATCGACGCAGGCGATCTGATCCAGGTTATCCACGCTCAGCCCATCGGTGGCCTGCCCGGAGCCGTGCCCGATATAAAACGTCATCAACGAGCCGCTGTTGATCAGCTCAACGACCTTGTCCTCGAACGGGAGGTAATAAAAGGGGCTATTGGGGTTATTGTAAACGCCAATAATATCAAAGGCATGGTTTACCCGCGTCAGCCCACGCATGACCACCGACTCCAGCAGCTGATCCACCTCGGGGTTAAAGCCTGGGTTGCCCGTGTAGAGCACCACGCGGCGGTTCCACAGGCCGGGGCGATACGTCGCTTCATGGGCCTGCACCTTATGCAGATAGCGCAGCGCCTCTTGGGGGGTCGAGGCGGGGACGCGGCCGACGATCACGCCATCATCGATCCCATAGCCGCGATCCGTATCACAGCCGCCGAGATCATTGACGCACGTCGAGGCGGGGGCGGCCTCGGGATCATCCTCGCCGCCAAGGAGCAAGACATAGAGGGGCGCCGCGTCGCCGAGGGCCGCGCGGCTGGCGCGCTGAGCGGCCATCAAGCGCGCCAGGGCGGCCTTTTGATCCCCCATGTTGACGATCCGCGTCACCGCCTGCCCAGCCGCCACGCGGTGAGCGGCGAAGGCCTGAGCCACCTCAGCCCAGGCGCTGGGGGCGAGGATAAAGTAGCTGGGGGAGGGCGATGGCGGGTGGGCGCCCGCGTCCTCTACCATCGCCGCGTCCTCTGCCGTCGCCGCGTCCTCTGCCGTGGTGTCCTCGCCCAGATCGACGGCGTAGACATCCAGCGCCCCATCCTCTGGCTCCACACCGCGCTCCAACGGCGCAGACACCAGCTCACAACCCCAAGCCACCATCACCAGGAGGAGCACCGCGCCACGCCACGTCGGCGAGCCGATTGCGTTTGCCCCAGGGGGGCGCCGAGCACCACATCGCCATCCGCGCATCACAAGCCTCTTCCTTTACAGCCGCGCCCAATCTATACCGAAACCGCTCAGCGCGGTCGCCCTTGAGCCTCAACCCGCCTCGGATTACCCATGCGTTGGACCTCGCCATCCCGCCTTTGCCCCGTCGTTCTCCTCCCTGCCCTCCTTTTCCTGCCCGCGGGCTGCATGAAGACCGGCTTCATCATTGTCGAGCACACGGCCCAGCAGCGCTTTGATCCCAACGAAGCGCCGCGCGTGGAGCGCAGCAGCCAGCACGAGCTGCTGCGGGCCAAGATCCGCGCCGTGGCCCTGCGCACCCCGCCGGGGTGCAACGCCGATGGCGCCAGCTGCCCCAACCCTGCGCCGCTGCGCGAGGCGCTGACGCGCAAGGGCATCGAGGTCATCGACTGGGCGCAGCTCAGCCAGCAGCGCGATCCCATCGCCGCCGCCCGCCAGCGCGGGGTGACGATGATCCTCGATCTGCACACGCTGAGCTTCTTCGAGGGGCCGACGGAGGGCGCTCAACAAGAGGCGACGCGGCTGATCAAGTCCAACGAGCGCGGCGAGGACTGGGGCATCCCCCAGGTGGAGCCCGAGTGGAGCGCCGCGCTCAAGGCGCAGACGCCGCCGATCCAGCCCACGCCCCAGCCCACGCGGCAGGCGTTTATTGAGATCTCCGCCCGCGCGGTGGGCGGCCAGGAGGTGATCTGGCTCTTTCGCCAGATTATGGGCGATCAGCGCGCGCGGCGGGTGAGCTGGCGCCAGCTGTTTTACTGTGAGGACAAGCGCTGCGTGCCCTTCCCGGTGCCCGACGAGGGCGCCGCGCCGCCGCCGCCGCAGATCAGCCCGCTCCAGGGGGAGCAGACCCCCAAAGATCAGCTGCTGCGCGCGCTGGCCAAGGCCGCCATGCAGGAGCTGCTCAGCCCCCCTCGCCTCTGAGGGGGCGGACGCGAAAAACGCTGGCATCATCGCACAAGCCAAGGCATCCTCAGGCGGCGACGCGCGCATAGATTGAGCGCGTCAGGTGAGATCCACGCCCCGCCCGCGCTCCAAACCGCTCAGCGGTCAAGGCGCGTAGGAGTTTGAGATGAAGCGCAGGCATACCCACGCCAGCAAAGACTTCAACCCCGAGACTTTAGCCCTCGGCTATGGCTATGAACCGACCCTCTCAGAGGGCGCCGTCAAGCCGCCGGTCTTCCTCACCTCCACCTTCCAGTTCCAATCGGCGGAGGAGGGCAAGGCCTTCTTCCAGCTGGCCTACGGGCTGCGCGAGCCCAACGAGGGGGAGCAGAGCGGGCTGATCTACAGCCGTCTCAATAACCCCAACCTGCAAATCTTCGAAGAGCGGCTGGCCGCCTGGGATCTCAACGAGGTGGGGGCCACCTTCGCCTCGGGGATGGCCGCCATCAGCTCCACCGCCTTTGGGCTCCTGCGGCCGGGCGAGGTCGTCATCGCCACCAGCCCCATCTATGGCGGCTCTCACTACCTGCTTGAGAAGATCCTCCCGCGCTTTGGCATTGAGTGTCGCTTCGTGGACGCGGGCGACGACGCGGCGGCGCGGATCGCCGAGGCGGCTGAGGCGCTTGGGCCGGAGCGGGTGCGGCTGGTCTTCATCGAGACGCCGGCCAACCCCTCCAACATGCTGACGGACATTCGCGCGGTGGCCGACGTCTGCGAGGCCCTCACGGCGGCCCACGATCGCAAGGTCTACCTCGCCGTGGACAACACCTTCCTCGGCCCGATCTTCCAGCGCCCAGCCCTCTTCGGCGCGGATCTGGTGATCTACTCCGCCACCAAGTTCATCGGCGGCCACAGCGACGTCGTCGCGGGCGTGGTCACGGGCAGCAAGGCGGCGATGATGCCGATCATGGAGGCGCGCACGATCCTGGGCACCATGGCCAACCCCTTCGCGGGCTGGCTGTTGCTGCGCTCCTTAGAGACGGTGTCGGTGCGGATGCGGCGGCAGGCCAAGACGGCCAAGGCTTTGGCCAAGATGCTCCAAGAGCACCCCAAGGTCACGCGGGTCAACTACCCCACGCTGCTGCCCGAGGGCTGCCCCCAAAGAGCGCTCTATGAGCGCCAATGTACTGGCCCGGGCTCGCTCATCTCCTTTGAGGTCGAGGGCGGCGAGGCGGCGGCCTTCAAGGTGCTCAACAGCTTCCAGATCTGCCGCCTCGCCGTCTCCTTGGGCGGCACGGAGAGCCTCGTCGAGCACCCCATGCGCATGACCCACGCCGACATCGAGCCTGAGATCCTGATCACGCGAGGGGTGACGCCGGGGCTGATCCGCATGTCAGTGGGCCTGGAGCACCTCTCGGATCTCAAGCAAGACCTCAAGCACGCCCTCAAGCAGATCAGCTGAGCGATGCGGCTGGGCGAGATCCAAGCGACGGCGCGGGCGGAGGTGGGCCTCACGAGCGCGCGGCGGACCTCCTGGCTCTTGGCGCTGCTGAGCGTCCTTGGCTTCGCCTGGCTCCACGGCGTCGGTGTCGGCGCGCTCTTGGCGGGAGAGGTGGTGGTCATCGACGGCCCACGCCCTCGCGTGATCACGCGGGGGGGGCTGTTCTTCTACGCGCCGCTCATCGAGGGGGTCACGCGCGTCAGCGCTGGCGCGCGGCGCCTCAGCCTTGACCTCAGGGCGCGGCTAGAGGGCGGGGTCGAAGCGCGGATCGAGGGGATCACGCTGCGGGCGAGGCTGATCCCGGCTTCGGCGGCGCGCTACCTCAGCCTGGGCGCCGACGAGGCGCGCCGAGCGCTGATCCTCAAGGCGATGGCCCAGGCCGCCATCAGCGAGCAGCTTGCGAGCCTCAAGCCGCGCCAGCTCAAGGCGGCGCTCCCGGCGCGGCTTGAGCGCGCCCAGGGCCAGCTCAACGCGCGGCTGAGCGCCTACGGCCTGGAGGCGGAGCTGCTCTACCTGGGCGAGGCGCGCACGCCGCTCGACGATCTCATCCGCCAGGTCGAGGCCGCCACGGCGCAGATCGACGCGCTCCAGCAGCAGCGGCGGCGCTATGAGGAGGAGGCGATCAGGGCGGTGGAGGTGATCAACCGCGAGGCCAGCGCGGCGGCGGCGGTGGCCGAGGCCAAGGCGCGGCAGCGGCGAGCGGAGGCCAAGACGCGTGAGGCGCAAGCGCAGGCCGAGGTGGCGCGCGCGGCGGCGGCGCAGGA
>JAHJCH010000294.1 GCA_018813065.1 Myxococcota bacterium | reverse complement strand
GGGGCGGCGGACGACGGGGCGGCGGACGGCGGCGTCACCACCTTGATGCCGCTGATCTCTTCGCGGGGCGGCGGCGCTGGCGGGGGCGGGGCCTCACCGTCGTGGAGGAGCCAAGCGCCGCCGAGGAGGAGCGCCACGACGCCGAGCACCGCCCACCACGCCCAGGCGTTGGGGCGCGCACGCCAGCCCAAGCCCAGGCGCTCAAAGTCCTCGAAGTCTTGGGCGGCGATGTCCACGCTCAGCGTTGGATCCCAGAGGGTGTCGCGTGAGGCGCTGCGCGCCATGGCCTCATCAGGGGCGAGGGTGTCGCCCATCATCTCGGCGGCCTCCACGGGCGCCGAGGCCGCGCCGGGGGCGCCGGGCTGCGCCTTGAGGCGCTCCAGGACCTCCAAAGCGGGGGGGGGGCGAAAATCATTGAGCAGCTTGTAGAAGAGCCCCGCCAAGGCCGAGGGGTGCCCTGGGGCGATCTCACGGCGGGCGTCGCCGGCCAAGAGCGAGGCGCCGAGGCGCCCGATGGCCCGCAGATCCGCCTTGACGGCCTCATCGTGGCCGAAGAAGCCCGCCAGGCCGATCTCATCGACCTGAACGAAGGCCTCGGCGTCGGGGAGATCGCGGAGAAAGACGTGCTCTAGGCTGAGGCGCCCATGAGCGAGGGCGCGGGTGTGCGCCTCGGCGATGCTGGCGACGATGGGGCCCAGCAGCCGCACGACCTGCGCGTCATCACAGGGGCCGCGCGCGGCGAGGTAGGCGGCGAGGGTCTGCCCCTCGCGGGCGGCGTGGACCAAGAACCAATCGGCCTTGGCCGCGCCAAAGTCCACCAAGGGCGCGGCGTGGGGGTGGGTAAACTGCGCCAGCTTATGGCTCTCGCGTCGAAAGCGGATCTCGCTGCAATGCTTCTTGGGGACGAGCCAAAGGAGGCCGCGCGCGCCGGTGTGGATCTGCTCCGCCTGATAGCGTTGGCCGAAGGGCTCATCGACCAAGAGCCCGGTGAGCTTATAGCGCTCATCCACGCTCTCCCCCGTGCGATCTGGTCGGATTAAAGACTTCCGCATCCGCCGCGCTCCTCTCTCCCTCGCTTGAACCACCCGCCGCTAAAATAACCCGATCCGCCGCTGAGCGGGAGGGGCCGCTGCCCATAATTTTCTCCACCCAGGCCGAGGGCGCGTCGAACTTAGGCCCCAAGGCGGAGGATCTCGAAGTGAGTGATGTTGACGCGCTCATGGTGTTGGCGCCCATCCGCGCGGCGAAATTTTTTTATGGCTTAAACCATATCAACGGCGTTGGATTCTGAGAGAATCGCGGCCTCTGATGAGGGGGAATATCTTGAAGAAGGTCGAGGCGATCATTAAACCCTTCCAGTTTGATGAGGTCAAAGAGCGCTTAGCGGAGATCGGCGTCCATGGGATGACCGTCACCGAGGTCAAGGGCTTTGGCCGCAGCGGCGGCAAGCGAGAGCTGTACCGCGGCAGCGAGTATGTGGTGGACTTCGTGCCCAAGCTCAAGCTGGAGATCGTGGTGCCCAAGGCGCGCGTCGCCGAGGTCGTCGAGGTGATCCTCTCCGGCGCGCAGACGGGGCAAATCGGCGACGGCAAGATCTTCATCACCCCCGTGGAGGAGGCCGTCCGCATTCGCACCGGGGAGCGCGGCGAGCGCGCCCTTTGAGCATGCTTTTATTGGGCTGAGGCGCCCAAGACAGGACCGTGAGATGTCAAAGATGAAGACCCCCTCGGAGGTCCTCGCGTTCGCCCGCGAGGCGGCGTGCGTCATGGTGGACTTGAAGTTTATGGACTTCATCGGCCAGTGGCAGCACTTCGGGATGCCGCTCCACCAGCTCTCAGAGGACAGCTTCGAGGATGGGTTTGGCTTCGACGGCTCCTCCATCCGTGGTTGGAGGTCCATCGACACCAGCGATATGCTCCTCATCCCCGATCCCACCACCGCCCAGGTCGATCCGTTCTTCACGACCCTCAAGACGCTGTCCTTGATCTGTGACGTCGTTGATCCGATCACGCGCCAACCCTATGAGCGCGATCCGCGCCAGATCGCGCGCAAGGCGGAGGCCTACCTCAAGCAAACGGGCGTGGCGGACACGGCCTACTTCGGCCCCGAGGCGGAGTTCTTCATCTTCGACGACGTGCGCTTTGAGCAGACGGCCAACGCGGCCTTCTACGCGCTCGACAGCGAGGAGGGGATCTGGAACACGGGGCGCAGCCAAGGCGGCCCCAACCTGGGCCACCGCCCCGCGCACAAGGGCGGCTACTTCCCCGTCGCGCCCATCGACTCGCAGGCGGAGCTGCGCCACGTCATGGTGCAGACCTTGGAGGAGGTCGGCCTCATCGTCGAGCGTGAGCACCATGAGGTCGCCACCGGCGGGCAAGCGGAGATCGACATCCGCTTTAGCAGCCTGTTGGACATGGCTGATCAGCTCATGTGGTTCAAATATGTGATTAAAAACGTCGCGCGGATGAACGGTCGCACCGTGACGTTTATGCCCAAGCCGTTGCATGAAGACAACGGCTCGGGGATGCACTGTCACATGAGCTTGTGGAAGGATGGTGTCCCTCTTTTTGCCGGAGACACCTACGCCGGGCTCAGTGAGATGGCCCTTTATTACATCGGCGGTGTCCTCAAGCACGCGCCAGCGCTGTGCGCG
The DNA here is from genome assembly GCA_018813065.1 of Myxococcota bacterium. GTDB lineage: Bacteria > Myxococcota_A > Bradymonadia > UBA7976 > UBA1532 > JAHJCH01. Next base: position 9,630 of record JAHJCH010000294.1, on the reverse strand, counting down.
TTCACCAACCCCACCACCAACAGTTACCGTCGCCTCGTCCCTGGCTTTGAGGCGCCCGTCAACTTGGCCTACAGCGGCCAGAACCGCTCGGCGGCCATCCGGGTCCCTGTCGGCCACTTCAGCCCCAAGGCCCGGCGCATCGAGTACCGTGTCCCTGATCCCACGGCCAATGGCTACTTGGCCTTCTCGGCGCTCTTGATGGCGGGCCTCGACGGCGTGCTCAACCGGATTCACCCAGGCCAGGCGCTCGATAAGGACATCTACGCCCTCTCGCGGGAGGAGCTGGCCCAGGTGCCCTCGACGCCGGCCACCTTGGCCGAGGCCCTCGACGCCCTTGAGGCCGATCATGAGTTTTTGCTCAAGGGCGATGTCTTCACCAAGGATGTCATTGACACATGGATCGCCTGGAAGCGTAAGAACGAGGTGGATTACATCCGCAGCCGCCCCACGCCCGGCGAGTTCTTCTTGTACTTCAACACCTGAGCAGCCCGCCGCCCCCCACAAAAAACCCCAAAAAAATCCCCCCGCCGTGATGAAGAAATCCCCTAGACTGCCGTTATGCGGCCGCCAAATTACAGGGGCCTCACAAACACTGGTCCTGAAGAATCCCGAGGAGGTAGAGGTTTAAATGCGCGACTTCATTAAGCTTGTTTGCTTGCTTTCCAGCGCCCTCTTGATGAGCGCGTGTGAGATCAACGGCCTGGGCGGCGACGGCGGCCTCTTTGGTGACTTCACCGGCGACGGCGGCGTCATCGACAACGCCCAGAGCTGCACCGACGTCTGCTCCAAGGTCCAGGCCTGTGACAACGCCAACCCCCCTGCGGTGCAGTTCTTCGGCAGCGAAGGCAGCTCCGGCGTTGACGGCCTGGACTGCGCGGCCAACTGCATCAGCCCCGACAGCGCGCGCTATGGCTACTCCAGCTGCCAGCAAAAGTGCATCAAGGGCGTCTCTTGCGCCCAGATCAACGACTGCTGGAAGACCAGCAGCGACAGCTACAAGAAGTACTGCCTGGCGGGCCGGACGGTGCCCCCGGTCGTGGACACGGAGACGCAGCCCGCGCCCGACAATAACACCACCACGGGCAGCGAGGTGGCCGACGATCTGACCGAAGATCCGGGCCTCGCCGACGCCATCCTCGACAGCGATCTGCCCATCAACGTCGGCAACGAGCCGCCGGTGATCTTCGGGCTCTACAAGGCCATCGGCACCATCGACGAGTCGAGCAACGCCCGCCCCGTCGGCGCGCCCATCAACACACAGATCTGCTTCTGGGGCCAAGAGACGCTCGTCTCAGGCACGGCGGTCAGCTACTGCGAGTACAACGTCCCTGGCGTCGCCTCCGCGCCCGTCACGGGTGATCCTGAGAACTTCACCATCTACCTGACCTTTGAGGGCATGGCCACGATCCTCTTCTCAGGTCAGATTGAGTCCAGCGGCGACGTCAAGGAAGCGGAGGCCCTTGTCACCTATAGCTACGGCATGGGCATCTGGGAGCACAGCGTAACCCAGTGGGAGCGCCTCGGTGACTGCGGCGGCTGCCCCTGAGCGCTCGCGTGGAATGCAAGCGCGCTGATTGCAGGGCGAAGCCCCAAAAAAAACAGCCCACCCCGCCTTTTTTTCCCGTCACACATCCCCGCCGCCTCGCCTCTAACGGCTGAACACAGCAACACACTCGGAAAAGAGGCCACCCATGCCCGCGACGCACATCACCAAGGCGGACTTCCTGCGCGACGTCTTTGACTTCGAGAACAACCAAGAGTGGGCCTACGCTGGCGATGAGCCTTGCATCATCGACTTCTGGGCGCCTTGGTGTGGCCCCTGCCGCATGGTCGGGCCGATCCTCGACGAGATCGCCGACAGCTACGAAGGCAAGCTCAAGGTCTACAAGGTCAACACGGAGGAGGAGCAAGAGCTGGCCGGCGCCTTTGGCATCCGCAGCATCCCCTCCATCTTGTTCGTGCCCAAGGAGGGCCGCCCACAGATGGCCGTCGGCGCGCTGCCCAAGAGCAGCTTCCAAGAGGCCATCAAGGACATCTTCAACATCGAGGCCTGAGCGACCTCGCGCGTGTTACCCTCCTCGCGCTATCGAGAGTGAGCCATGAACACGCCCCCCCTCCTCCTCCTCCACGGCCTCGCCCGCGCCGCCCGCTCCATGCGCCCGGTCGCCAAGGTCTTCCCCCAGCGTCGCATCTATAACTGGTCCTATCCCAGCACGCGGCTGGACCTCGATGATCTGGCCGCCGCGCTTGAGGCGCGCATCCAAGATGAGATCGATGGCCCCTTTGACGCGGTGACGCACAGCATGGGCGGTATCCTCCTGCGCCGGCTCCTCAAGCGCGCGCCGAGCACCCCGCTGCGTCGCTTGGTGATGATGGCCCCGCCCAACCACGGCTCCGCCCTGGCGCGCGCGGTGATGCCGCGCCTCGGCGCGCTCTACGGCCCCGCTGGCCGCCAGCTCAGCGATCGCGCTTGGATCGAGGCCCACTGCGCCACGCCCTCAGACTTTATGATCATCGCTGGCAGTAAGCGCGCCTCGCTGAAGAACCCCACCTCGCTCTTGGGGCGCCTCCTGCTCAAAGGCGAGCATGACGGCACGGTCACGCTGGATGAAGCGCGGCTGGAGGGCGCGCGCGCTTGGCTGCGCGTCGAGGTGGAGCACACCTGGATCATGAACCACCCCCAGGCCCTCGACGCGACGCGGCGCTTCCTCGACGCGCCGCCCTGAGCCTCAGGCCTCGGGCTCATCGCTGGGGCGCATGGGCAGGCCCAAGGGCACACCCCCACGCATCGACACCTTCGGGCTCGCCGTGGCGGGCAAGGCAGGCCGCCGCGTCGCGGGGGTGGGCGGCAGCTGAGGCGCGGGGGTTTCGCCCTCAAGCCGCGCCGCCGAGAGGGGGGAGAGCTGGCCGCTCATCTGCGCGCCGACCACGCGGTTGATCTCATCGGGGGTCGTCAGCCCCTCCAAGACCAAACGCAGCCCCGACTCCGCCAGGGTCAACATCCCCCGCGCCCGCGCCGCGTCCTCGATCAGATCAAGCGGCGCCTTTTGCCGGATCAGCTGGCGGATATGATCATCGACGATCAGCACCTCAAAGACCGGCAGGCGCCCCTTGTAGCCGCTGTTCATGCAGTGATTACAGCCCACCCCCACATAGAGCTGGCGCTCTTTGATGCGCGCCGCCTCGCCCCAGGCGGCGCCGCCGTCGGCCTGCGCAAAGGCCGCGGGCTTCTTGCACTGTGGACAGATGCGGCGCACGAGGCGCTGGGCGATGACGCACTTGAGCGTGCCTGCGATGAGGAACATCTCTACGCCCATGTCCTCCAAGCGCGTCAGGCTCTCCACGGCGCTGTTGGTGTGGAGCGTGGAGAACACCAAGTGCCCCGTCATCGCCGCCTCAAAGCCCGCGCGGGCCACCTCGCGATCGCGCATCTCGCCGACAAACACCACATCGGGGTCTTGCCGCAGGATGGCGCGCAGCGCGTCGGCGAAGTCCAAGCCCGCGCGCTTATGAATCTGGACGTGGTTGATGCCGGGGACGGTCGTCTCTACGGGGTCCTCCAGCGTCACGATGTTCACCGCCATCTGGTTGATCTCGCTCAGCGCCGCCTGCACGGTGGTGCTCTTGCCGCTGCCGGTAGGCCCTGTGACGATGATCAGCCCTTGTGGAGCGTGGATGATCGGCTGTAGCTCCGCCAGGATCGCGTCGGGGAACCCCAGGCTGCTCAGCGCGGTGACGTTCTTGGTCCCCTGTAGTAAGCGGATAACGCACTTCTCGCCAAAGACCGTCGGCAGCGTGTTGACCCGGAAGTGCAGCACGTCGCCGTGATAGTGGATGGCGATGTGCCCGTCTTGGGGGCTGCGGGTCTTGGAGATGTCCATCTCCGCCATGACCTTGACCCGGCTGATCAGCGGGCGGTGGAGGCTGAGCGGCGGCGAGAGGATGGCGTGCAGGAGGCCATCGATCCGCATCCGCACGCGCATAAACTCTTGATAAGGCTCAAGATGAATGTCACTGGCGCGCCGCCGCACGGCTTCGAGGAGCAGGTAGTTCACCAGCGCGATGATCGGCTGTGTCCCCTCACCGTTTTTAAGCTGATGCACGTCAGTTTGTTGTTCTTCTTCTTTTGTTTTATGAAGCTCTAAGGCCTTTTTATAGAGTTTGTCTCCTTCAATGACCTCTTCAAGTAGTGAATGTGTGTCATAATGCTCTTCAATCACTCTACGAATCGCCATTTCAGAGGCGACGAGGATTTTGATCTTGAGGAAACCCGTAATAAAACGGATATCATCAATAATTGAGAGGTTATTCGGGCTGGTCATGGCGATGGTCAGGGTGTCTTTTGTCTTACTGACCGGGACGACCTCAAATCGCTTTACAAAGTCATGGGGTAGGGTCTGGATCAGCTCAGGATCGATCTCAAGGTGAGAGAGGCGCACAGACTCAAAGCCCAGCTGGCCGCCCAAGAAGTCCGCCAGATCATCCTCGGTGAGCGCGCCGCTGTGGACGAGCGCGCTGCCCAGGCGCAGCCCCAGCGCGCGCTGCAAGCGGATCCCCTCCGCCAGCTGCGCCTCGCTGATCTTCCCTGCGCGGACCAAGAGATCGCCCAGCCGCACCCTGGGCTGCGTGTGATAATCACCGTATTGCATGGGGACACCTCCCGCGTAGGGTTTCGACGAGGCACGCTGTGAGCTTAAACGTATCACTGATTTGATAGGAATGTCACATTCTCAGTAGAGCGGATGGGCGAGGACACACTCCCCGAGCAGGGCGGTGACGGGGCCGCCACGGGAGAGGCGGTGGGCGGTCTGGATCAGGGCCTCCGCCCGCGCCTTGAGATCCTGTTGACGCTGCAACACCTGCATAAGCTGCTGCTCGGAGAGGGCGTGGCCGACGCCGGGGCTGGCGAGGAGGAAGAGATCGCCATCGCGGGCGGGCTCTGAGTAAGCCCGCATCTGGCTGGGGCTCGGCTCACAGGGGCGCCCCAGCATCTGGAGGTGCGCCCCGCGCAGCCTCAAGATCAACGCGGAGGGGGTGCGCAGCGTGTGCAGCTGGCCTCCACGGAAGATCAAGAGCGCGAACTGGAGCGGCGCAGCACCGATGACCCGCTGCACCTGGAGGAGCGCCAGCTTGGCGGCGGTCACGGCGCGGCTGCTCTCCCAGCGATCGTCGCCTCCAGGGCTCTTGGTCTCCTCAAAGAAGCGGGTGAGGCTGGCGACGAAGACGCGCGTGGCGCGGATGCCCTGAAGCGAGGGCTCCCCCGCGACGACGGCGAAGGCGCCGTTGGGCTCAAGCTGCACATGGGCCTCGCTCTCATCGCCCAGGTGCGCCGCCGTGGTCAACAAGGCCAGCTCCGCCACCTCGGGCGTCGCCGGGGGGACCGGCGGCGTGATCTCATGGACGACGCGGCGCCGCTCAGCCTCGAAGGCCGCGCGCTCTCGCTCCAGCTGGGCCTCGCGCGCCTCCAGCTGGGCCTCGCGCGCCTCCAGCTGGGCCTTGCCCTCCTCAAGCTCCGCCCGCGTCCGCTCCAAGCCACGCCACGCCTGCTCCAGCCGGCCTCTCGGGGCGCTCTTGACGAAGCCCGCGCGCTGGAGGTGACGCTGCACCGCCTGCGCGTCCTCTGGGCGCTGCTCCGGTTTGATCGACAACAGGGACATCGCCAGCTCAACCAAGGCGCGCGGCCCCGTCGGCGGCGCGGGCCTTGGGCCGAGGTGACGCAGCAGCGTCTCATGCACGCTGGCGCCGTCCTCATAGAAGGGGTTTTGCCCCGTCAGCATCTCATAGAGCACGATCCCCAAGGCGTAGAGATCGCTGCGGTGGTCGAGGCTGGCGGCGCCTTGGGCCTGCTCGGGTGAGACATAGGCCGCCGTGCCAAAGAGGAGGCCGGGCGCGGTTCGACAAGCCCCCTCGGAGCGCAAGCGGGCCACGCCGAAGTCGAGCACCTTGACGAAGTCCTCGTCAGCGCCGCGCGGCAGGAGCATGAGGTTCTCCGGCTTAACGTCGCGGTGGATGATCTGCGCCTGATGGGCCTCGGTTAATGACTCACACACCTGGTAGATGATCCGCGCCGCCCGCTCAGGGGGGAAGCGCCCCTCACGCTCCAGCCACTGCGCCAGCGTCTGCCCCTCCAGCAGCTCCAGCAACATATAAATAACGTGATCTTGCCGGCCACAGTCATAGAGCCGCACCGTGTGCGGGCTGCTGAGGGCGGCGACGATGCGCGCCTCTTGAAAGAAGCGCCGCTGGAGGTGCTGATCGCGGGCGAGGACCGGGTGGAGGACCTTGAGCGCCTCGGGGCGCTCCAAGGCCAGGTGACGGGCGCGATAGAGCGTCCCCGTGCCGCCCTCACCCAAGAACCCCTCGACCCGACGCCCGCCGATGACCTCGCCCAGCAGCGGATCGCGGCTCAGCGGGGTTTGATCATCGACGCAGCGTCGAGAGCCCTCGGGGTAGCGCCGCCCGCACTCCGGGCACCTCATCGCCCCTGGCAGCATCTTGGCTCCTCAGCCCTCAGCGCGCAGCGCCTTGATGCGCGCTTGGCTGGCGGCCAGCTTGGCCTGATCCGCCAATAAGTCCGCCTCACGCTGCCGCTGCTCGGCGACGACCTCATCAGGCGCCTTGGCTAAGAACCCCGCGTTGCCCAACTTGCGCTGCACCTGGATGAGGGCCTTTTGGTTCTTCTGCAACGCCTTGTCCAGCCGCGCCAGCTCCTCATTGAAGTCAATCAGCCCCGCCAAGGGCACGAAGACCTCCCAATCCGCCGCCAACTGCATCGCCGCCCCCTTGGGCCGTGGGGCGTTGATCTCCAGGGCCTCGACCCGCGCCAAGCGCTTGATCAGCTCGACATGGGCCGCCACCTCGGCGCGCTGCGCCTCATCGCCGCGCAGGGTCACGTCCAGGGCCTTGCCCAGCGGGATGTTCAGCTCCCCGCGCACATTGCGGATCGCCTTGATGATCTCCATCAGGCGCTCCACCTCCGCCTCGGCGCGCGGGTCGATGACGCCCTCGGCCTTGGGATAAGCGGCGATCATCAGCGCCTCGGGGCGCCCCTCACCCAAGGGCAGGCGCGCCCAGATCTCCTCTGAGGCGAAGGGGATGATGGGGTGCAGCAGCCGCAGCGCGGTGTCTAAGACCTTGACGAGCGTCCACTGCGTGGCGCGGCGCGCCTCGCCTTGCCCATAGAGCACGGGCTTGGCCAGCTCGATATACCAGTCACAAAACTCACTCCAGAAGAACTGGTAGATCTTCATCGCCGCGTCATTAAGATCAAGCGCGTCGAGGTGCCTATTGACCGTCTCGACTGTTTGATCCAAACGGCTCAAAATCCAGAGATCCACCGCGCTGAATGACGCAAGCGCAGGCTTTGGCGCGTCAGCGTGATAGTCACTCAGGTTCATCAACGCGAAGCGGCAAGCGTTCCAGACCTTGTTGATAAAGTTGCGCCCTGTCTCGATCATGCGCTCGCCGAGCTTGATGTCGCGCCCGTGCCCGGCCAACAAGATCAAGGTCAACCGCAGGCTATCGGCGCCATACTTCTCGGAGATCACCAAGGGATCGATGACGTTGCCCTTGGTCTTCGACATCTTATCGCCGTGCTCATCGCGCACCATCGAGTGCAGATAGACCGTCTTGAAGGGCACCTCGCCCATAAAGTGCAGGCCCATCATCATCATGCGCGCCACCCAGAAGAACAGGATGTCTGAGCCTGTCTCCATGATCTGAGTGGGGTAAAACGCCTTGAGATCTGCGGTCTTATCGGGCCAGCCCAGGGTCGAGAAGGGCCACAAGCCGCTGCTGAACCAGGTGTCGAGCACGTCCTCATCCTGGTGGATGTCGGCGCTCTGGCAGTGCTTACAGGCCGTGGCGTCTTGGCGAGAGACGGTCACGCCGCCGCAGCGCGCGCAGTGCCACGCGGGGATGCGATGCCCCCACCAGAGCTGGCGGCTGATGCACCAGTCCTGGATGTTGTCCATCCAGTGAAAGTAGGTCTTGGCCCACATCTCGGGGACGATCTGCGTGCGCCCATCGCGGACGGCGCGGGCGGCCTCCTCCGCCAAGGGCTTGATGTGGACATACCACTGCTTCGAGAGCTGCGGCTCGACCACCGCGCCGCTGCGTTGACAGGTGCCGACGCTGAGCTTATGCGGCTCGATCTTGACCAGGAGCCCCAAGGCGTCCAGATCCGCGACGATGGCCTTGCGCGCCTCAAAGCGATCCATCCCGCGATACTTCTCGGGGGCGTTATCGTTGAGCTTGGCGTCCTTATCGAGCACCTGGATGATCTCCAGGCCATGACGCTTGCCCGTCTCAAAGTCATTGAAGTCATGCGCGGGCGTCACCTTGACGGCGCCCGTGCCAAAAGCCATGTCCACCAAGATCCCATCAGCGATGATGGGGACGCGGCGGTTGGCCAGCGGCAGCATGATCTCCTTGCCGATGAGGTGTTGATAGCGTGGATCATCGGGGTGGACGGCCACGGCGGTGTCCCCCAGCATCGTCTCAGGGCGGGTGGTCGCCACCACCAAGCGCTCATCCGAGTCGGCGACGGGGTAGGCCATGTGCCACATCGAGCTGTCGCGCTCCTCGTGCTCCACCTCCAAGTCGGAGATCACCGTCTGACAGCCAGGCGACCAGTTCACCAGCCGATCGGCTTGATAGATGAGCCCCTCCTCATACAAACGCACGAAGACCTCACGCACGGCGCGTGAGAGCCCCTCATCCATGGTGAAGCGCTCACGATCCCAATCACACGAGGCGCCCAAGGCCTGAAGCTGCTTGGTGATTCGCGCATGATAGACGTGCTTCCATGCCCAGACCTTGTCCAAGAAGGCCTCACGCCCCAGCTCAAAGCGATCTTGACCCTCCGCGATCAAAGCCCGCTCCACGAGCATCTGCGTAGCGATGCCCGCGTGATCTGTGCCGGGCAACCACAGCGTGTTAAAGCCCGCCATGCGCTTCCAGCGCACGAGCATATCCTCGATGGCGAAGGTCAAGCCGTGCCCCATATGCAGGGCGCCGGTCACGTTGGGCGGGGGGATCATCAGGGTGAAAGCGGGCTTGTCGCTGTTGGCGTCTGCTTTAAAGTAGCCCTTCTCCATCCAACGCGCGTACCACCGGGGCTCCACGTCGCGGTGATCGTAGACCTTGCTGAGGTTCTCTTGATCCATTGCACACCTCGTAAAAAAAACGTACGGGCGCTCACCGCGTAAGGCGCGGTTGAGGTCTTGATGTAAAGAATGAGGGGGGGTGACGCTCAGCGCGCCGCGGCGATCCGCTCGCGTACGACGCGGGCGATCTCTTCCTTAAGGAGGGTCTCGGCGAGCTTGGGGATGATCTCCCAAGCGATCTGCTCGACGAGGGCCTGATCCAGCCCATCGACCTGCGCCGTGAGCTGAGTCGTCGCGGCGTGGACGACGCCTGAGAGGTTGAGCGGGCCAGCGGCGCTGGGCGCGGCTGCGGGCTGCGTCGCTGCGGGCGGCGCGGGCATGACAGGCGCGGGGGGCATCGACGGGGCCTTGGGCGGCATCGGCAGCGCGGGCATCGACGGGGCCTTGGGCGACATCGGCGGCGCGGGCATCGACGGGGCCTTGGGCGACATCGGCGGCGCGGGCATCGACGGGGCCTTGGGCG
>JAHJCH010000293.1 GCA_018813065.1 Myxococcota bacterium | reverse complement strand
TGCGCCGAAGCCCGCGCCGCGCGCAGCCGCGTCAGCCGGGCCTCCGCCGCCTGGGCGATCCACAGCGAGGTGGCGCTGAGGAGGAGCATCAACAGCATCAAGATGTGCCCACGCGCCGCGCGCCTCATCGGACACCCCCTGGCAGGGCGATGAGCCCCTCGACGGTCCGCGCCGCGTGGTAGCCGCCGTCGCGGGCGGCTTGGGACAAGCGCCAGCTCAGGCGTGGCCCGGCGCGCGTCACCTCGAAGCCCACGACGCCCTCGGCCAAGACCTCGCGCCCCTCATCGGCCTCGCGCAGCAGCGCCCCGCCCACGGCGGGATCGAGGCGATAGCGCACGCGCCGCGCGCCATCGTGAAGCGTCACCGCCCCCTCGGCCACGATCAGCGCATCCGCCGCCCAGGCGTCCGCCTCCAGGCGCGCCCGCACAGCGGCGGCTTGGCTGGCCCAGCGCATCGGCTGATTGAGCATGGCCAAGCCCCGGCGCTGATCCCGCGCCAGGCCAAAGAGGATCGCCGCCAGAGCGCTCGTCAGCGTCAGCACGATCAGCAGCTCCACCAGCGTAAAGCCTCGCCTCATCGGTGCCCCCTCGTGAAGACCACCCAGCGGCGCGCGCCTTGATCCCAGCGCGCGTCGAGGGTGATCCGCAGCAGCGGCGCGCGCGCCAGATCAGCCCACAGGGGCGAGAGCGCCAGCGCCAGATCATGCTCCGCGTCAAAGGCCTCGACGCGGCGCGTCACCCTCAAGCGCGCGCCCTCGGGGCTCAGGGTCGCCTCGCCCAAGGGCGGCGGGCTGAGCAGCGCCGTGGCGTGGGCCCGCTCCAAGGCGGCGACGGCCTGCTCCAACATCATGATCTCATCCCCTGGCGTGCCCCTGGCCTTGAGCACGCCCGCGGGCGACCACGCCAGGGCCGCCAAGACCCCCAAGATCGCGATGACGATCATCAGCTCAATCAGCGTCACGCCGCGTCGGCGCGAGGCGCGTCTCAGCTCAGCCATAGGCACCTCAGATCAGCCGCCCCATCTCCCTGGACTCCGCCACCGCCGCGCGCTCCAACAGCTCGTGGTTGATGGCGATCCCCTCCTCCGCCGCGTAAAAAGCCGCGCGGAGGATCGCGTTTTTAATGTTGCCGCCAGACAGCTTGTACTTTTTGCCCAGGGATGAGAAGTGAATATCCTCGCTGACCCAGGCCGCTGAGGGGATCATCACCCGCCACAGCCGCGCCCGCTCCTCATGCTCCGGCAAGGGGAAGTCCACCTTGAACTTAATGCGCCGCTTAAAGGCCTCATCAATGGACTTGGCGAAGTTGGTCGTCAGCAGAGACATCCCGTCATACGACTCCATCCGTTGAAGCAGGTAGTTGATCTCCATATTCGCGTGGCGATCATTGCTGCCTTTGACGTCGGTGCGGCTGCTGAAGAGGCTGTCGGCCTCATCGAAGAGCAAGATCACCTGCGCGCGCTCGGCCTCATCAAAGACACGCGCCAAGTTCTTCTCCGTCTCGCCCACCCACTTGCTGACGACGCGAGAGAGATCCACGCGATAGATCTCGCGCCCCAGGTCTTGGGCGATGATGCCCGCCATCATGGTCTTACCGGTGCCAGGCGGCCCGGAGAACAAGCAGGCGAGGCCGCGACCATAGGACATCTTTTGCCGAAAGCCCCACTCATCAAAGACCCGCTCACGGTGGCGGGCGTGGGCCAGGATCTCCTTGAGGGTGTCGAGCACCTCGGTGGGCAAGACCACGTCATCCCAGGTCAGGGTGGTGACGTAGGGCTCCGCCACCTGAGAGAGCGCGTGCTCTAGGCGCTGGCGCACGGCGCCGGAGACGTCTTGGAGAGTCAGCAGGCCGCCGCCGAGGAGGGCGCGGCGGGCGGAGGCCTCATCGACGGCCTTATGGATGGTGCCTGGGGCGACGTTGAAGCGGGTGGCGAGGGGCTCGGCGAGGGCCTCAGCGGCCTCACCGTGCTCGCGCAGCGCCTTGGACCACAGCCCGCGCAGCGCCGGCGCGCTGGGCAAGGTCAGGCCCACCTCGAAGAGATCGGAGACGACCCGCCGCAGCCCGGCGATGGGGGTGTTGGAGGTGAAGACGGCCACGCCCTCATAGGGCTCGATGATCCGCCCGATCAGGGGCAGGGCCTCATCGGCGCGGGCGCGATCCTCAAACAGCTCATCGCCGCGCAGGATCAGGACGGCGCCGCGCAGGAGGGCCTCACGGGCGGCGTCGGCCAGGTGGCGCGTGAAGCCCTCGGCCTGCTTGGGCAGGCGGCTGAGATCCACGGTCAGGGTGCCCAGCTCATCCACCGCCGCCAGGCTGGCGATCAGGGTGCGGCGGCCCACGCCGGGGGGGCCGAGCAGCAGCAGGCGTGGGCGGCGGGCGTCGAGGGCCTGATCCAGCGCCCGCTCCACCTCATCACGGGCGCGCTGGGCGACGATCACCTCGCCCAGCGGCGGCGCGACCTCTGGGGCGAGGAGCTGACAAGAGAGCGCGAGGCTGGAGGGCAGGGTGGCGCTTTGGCCTCGCAGGGCGCTGAGGATGGCATCGGGCACCACCACGCCACGGTGCAAGACCGGCGAGTCTGCGCCCCAGGCGCCGGTGTCGCGCAAGGTCAAGAGGCGGCCGCGAATGAGGGGCGACTCCTCATGAAAGGCGCGGCGGAGGTGGAGGCGACCGGCGCTGTTGACCGCCAGCAGCTCACAGAGGAAGCCGACGGTGGGCAGCTTGACGGCGAAGTCGGCCCAGGCGAAGGCATAGAGGCGGCTGAGATCCACCGACAAGCCCGGCGCGGCGGCGGCCATCAAGATCGCCGCCTCGGTCATGCTTAAGCGAAAGCGCGCGCGCAGCAGGCTGATGGGGCCTGTGTTCAGCGCGCTGAGCGCCTGCCCCTGATCATTGAGCGCCGCCTCGACGTCCTCGATATCCTCGATATCCAAGAGGTGGGCTGGCCCCGAGGGCGCGCTGGGGGGCGTCTGCAAGAGCAGCCGCGCCTCATCAAGGCTCACATAGAGCTGGTTGATCGTCCCGCTGGCTTGCACCATGCGGAAACCGTAGCGATGGATATAGCGCTTTAGGCAGAGGTGGAGGTAATCCAACCAAGCGAACAGCTCACCCCCCATGCAGGCCCCCTCAAGTCATCCGCGCTGAGTATTGGATCTCAAGGGGCCAGGCGCAATCGTTTCTCGCGCGTGAATGCCCCTTGAGATCATGGACAAGCCGCGCCGTGACGCCAAAGATGAAACGCTCTACTTCTTAAAAAGACCCTTCAGGGCGTTGAGGGAGCAGCTCTGGATCACGCTCGGGATGAATGCTCATTTTTCCATTGTTACTGATCATAATTTTATAGTCTTGCCCTTGTTGAGCGCGCATAAATACGCCACTACCATAGGCAGAATCAACGCCTTCAAGCTGAGCTTCTCTTTGATCTGAGGCTAAAGACCAGAATTTTTGCCATAATTCGCGCTCAAATGATTCAAATTTTGGATTATCCGCGACCTTGAATTCAGGTGGAATCCAATCAGACTGATGAAGGGCAACGCCGTCATCAGGGCTCTGTTTATTGCCATAAGCACGCCTAAATGTTGCGATTGATTTACCCCTTAGAGGATCACCATTCTCGATTTTAAGGCGATCGAAGTTAATTACCCAGCTATCAACATGAAAAGAATCACCCACAAGAGAAAATTCAGATCGAATTATAGGTTTTTTTTCATTACCGCGCTCATATTGAATAAAAACAACATCCATTTTAGGCTCATTTGGCGAAAAATAATCAATTGATTTAACATGAAGCCTGGCAATTAAATCTTGGCCCCAAGCACGCTCTAATTTCACGCCTAAATTCTCGATGATTTTATTTTTCTCAAGCAATTCTTGCCGATGTTTTTTGATTTCTTCTTCTAATTTACGATCTTTTTGATTAAACCCATTGATTACACCCAAAACACCATAAACAATAAGTGCTGAAAGTATAAGCAGAAAAATCACGGTAACATTGCCACGAATCCAAGGATTTTTGATCATATCTAAGGACTCCATTGATGGATTTCGCGCAAGATAAAACGCCCTCGCCAGGACATCAAGCCCGCCTTGAGGCGCGGCGGCGACGCGACGCTTTAACGATAAAAAATTCTCGATTAAAACCTTTGTCTTCGCGAGTTTATAGCGGCTAGTAAGAGGCCACCGCCGACAACCAAGAGTACGGAGACGCTGTGTTTAAACGGGTGCTCGTCGCCAACCGAGGCGAGATCGCGGTCCGGGTGACGCGGACGCTGATTGAGATGGGGATCACGCCGCTGGCGATCTACTCCGAGGCCGACGCCCACGCGCTGCATGTCCAGCTCGCCGCCGAGGCCCTCTGCGTCGGCCCCGAGGCCTCCGCCGAGAGCTACCTCGTGGGATCGCGCGTGATCGCCGCCGCGCTGGAGCTGGGCGCCGAGGCCATCCACCCCGGCTATGGCTTCCTCTCGGAGAACGCGGGCTTCGCGCGCGCGGTGATGGCGGCGGGCTTGACCTGGATTGGCCCGCCGCCTGAGGCCATCGAGGCCATGGGCGATAAGCTCACGGCGCGGCGGGTCGTCGAGGCCGCAGGCGTGCCCGTCGTGCCGGGCGTCTCGCGGCCCATGAGGGACGCCGAGGAGGCCGCCGCCATCGCCGAGGAGATCGGCTACCCCGTGATGCTCAAGGCCTCGGCGGGCGGCGGCGGCAAGGGGATGCGCCTGGTCCACGACAAGGCGGCGCTGATCGCGGGGTTGGCGGCGGCGCGTCGCGAGGCGGCGGGGGCCTTCGGCGATGACGCCGTCTATATCGAGAAGTTTGTCACCGAGCCGCACCACATCGAGGTGCAGGTCTTCTGCGACGCGCATGGGGCCTGTGTCCACTTCGGCGAGCGCGAGTGCTCCGTGCAGCGGCGACATCAGAAGGTCATCGAGGAGGCCCCCTCGCCCTTTATCAGCGAGGCGCTGCGGCAAGAGATGGGCGCCGTGGCCGTGGCCGCCGCCCGCGCCTGTGGCTACGTCGGCGCCGGCACCGTTGAGTTCCTCGTCGGCGGCGATCAGCGCTTCTATTTCTTGGAGATGAACACCCGGCTTCAGGTGGAGCACCCCGTCACGGAGCTGGTCTATGGCGTCGATCTGGTGGAGCTACAGCTGCGCGTGGCGGCGGGGGCGCCCTTGCCGATGACGCAGGCCGAGATCACGCCGCGCGGCCACGCCATCGAGTGCCGCGTCTATGCCGAGGATCCCGACACCTGGCTGCCCGCGCCGGGGGCCATCACCGCGCTGCGCTGGCCCAGCGGGCCGGGCGTGCGGATCGACGCGGGCGTTCAAGATCACAGCGTCGTCAGCGCCGCCTATGATCCCATGATCGCCAAGCTCTGTGTTTGGGCGGCGGATCGTGATAAGGCCATCGCGCGGGCGCGCCGCGCTTTAAGGGAGACGGCCATCTTGGGGATCACCACCAACCTCGCGCTGCATCGGCGGGTCATGGACGACGCCCGCTTTATCCAGGGGCGCTATGACACGGGGATGCTCAGCGCGCCGCTGTCGCCCTGCGCCGATGAGGCCGAGGACGACACGCTCTTGCTCATCGCCGCCGCGCTTGATCAGCGCGCGCGGGACTTGGAGATTCGCCAACGCGCCCGCTGCGCCAGCGGCGCGCTCAGCCCATGGCGGCGACAAGGCGGCGCGGGGGGGCGCTTATGATGCGCTACACGATCAAGCGCGGCGGCGAGGCGCGCTGGGTGCAGATTCAAGCCCTCGAAGACGGCCTGTTTGACGTGCAGGTCGAGGGCGAGCCGACGCGCCGCGTGCGGATGACGCGCAGCGGGGGCCGCCTTCATCTGTTGGAGGGCGCCGATAGCCACCTCGTGGAGATCAGCGGCGAGCGCGGCGCGCGCTACGCGGCCATCGACGGCGTACACGCGGCGCTTGAGGTCTACGATGACGCGGCGCTGCGCCGCCTGCGCGCCCGCGAGGGGCTCAGCGGCGGGGATGAGATCATCGCCTCGCCCATGCCAGGGCGCGTCGTGCAGATCCTGGTCACCGAGGGCCAAGCCGTCCAAGCAGGCCAGGCCGTCGCCATCGTCGAGGCCATGAAGATGGAGAACGAGCTGCGCGCTCAGATCAACGGCGTCGTGCAGGCCATCTACGCCACAGAGGGCATGCAAGTTGACGGTAAGACCCCCTTAATCATGCTTGAACCGACCACCTGAGAAATCACCCCTATGATCACCCTCCAATGACCATCACGATCAGGCAGCTTATCGAACGAGGATGGAAGAAAGAGACCATTCTTCTTGTCTTCCCAGAACAATCGAAAGGCCCCAAAGGTGGCTTAAAGTGGGCGGCAACGGTCTCATTAAAGCGCGCTTTAGCGGTTGAAAAAACTAAGAAATTTACTGATTTACAAGAAAAATATACATTCCTTACGTTTAATGAGCTGATCAACACGCGCAAGTGGACGAAGAGGCAGATTGATCAGTATCTCAACAAGCCAGATCTGCTCGAAGACAACCCCTACTTCAAGAACGGGCCGCCCATGCGGCTCTATCGCCTGGCGCGCGTCAAGCGCGTCGAGGCCCAGGCGCGGTTTGAGCCGGAGTTGGAGGCCATCCTCAAGCGGCGGGCGCAGGCGGGGGCCAAGGCAGAGGAGGCGGTCATCAAGGGGGCCGAGACGGTCGCCGCGCAGCTGGCCGCCAAGCGCGCGCTGGAGGAGGCGCTGCTGGCGGAGACGCGGCGGCTGTGGGGTGACACGCGCTTCGCCTCCATGTTCCCCGTGGCGCGCGGCCTGGATCGGCGGTTACGCCTCTTCGTCGGCCCCACGAACTCAGGCAAGACCTATCACGCCCTGATGGAGCTTAAGGGCAAGGCCAGCGCCTGCTACCTCGCGCCGCTGCGCCTCTTGGCCCTTGAGGGTCAAGCCCGCGTCGAGGAGATGGGCCTGCCCTGCTCATTGGTCACCGGCGAGGAGCGCGATCTGCGACCAGGCGCCCAGGCCGTGGCCTCCACCATCGAGATGATGGACGAGCGCCAGATCGTGGACTTGGCGATCATCGACGAGATCCAGCTGCTCCACGATCCAGATCGGGGCTGGGCCTGGGTCAACGCGCTGGTGGGGGTGCCCGCCCGTGAGGTGATCATGACGGGCAGCGCCGATGTGATCCCCACGGTGCGCGCCTTGGCCGACTACCTGGGCGCGCCGCTGGAGGTCGTCCACTTTGAGCGGCACAACCCGCTCGTCGTCGATGCTCGCCCCACGGACTTCAACCGCCTCAAGCCCCAGACCGCCCTGATCGCCTTCTCGCGGCGGGAGGTGCTGGAGCTGAGCGCGCGGCTGAGGCAGCAGGGGCGCGGGGTCGCCGTCATCTATGGCGCCTTGGGGCCGGAGGTCCGCCGCGAGGAGGCCCGCCGCTTTCGCGAGGGCGAGGCGGAGATCTTGGTGGCCAGCGACGCCATCGGCATGGGGCTCAACCTGCCGATCCGCCACATCGTCTTCTACACCAGCTCCAAGTGGGACGGGCAGCGTCGGGGCACCCTCGATGTGGCCCTGACCCAGCAGATCGCGGGGCGGGCGGGGCGCTTCGGCTTCCATGACAGCGGCTGCGTCGGCGCGCTTGAGGAGGAGGATCTGTGGGTGATCCGGGGCCATATGTCGGCCAAGGTGCCCAGTAAGCCGCTGCCGCTCTCGGTGCTGCCCTCCAGGGCCCAAGTACACATGCTGGCGGCGATCCTCTCAACGCAGTCGTTGATCTCGATCTTTATCACCTTCGCGCAACACATGAAGCTTGAGGCGGCGCTGTTTAAGCCAGGTCGAGTAGACATCCTGATTCAAATACTGGATGAGTTCCTTGAGAAGCGCGAGGAGCTATCCCTTGATGATAAATACACGCTCTGTCTGGCGCCGATTAACCTTAAATCAAAGACAGTGCTCTCTCATTGGCAAAGCTATGTAGACGCGATCTGCGCCAATGAGGCGATCAGCCCGCCCAAAATCAACACCGCGTTATACAAGGGCACATCGACCAATACGCGTGATCTGCAAGAGGCCGAAGACCTCGTACAGTCGCATCACCTGTACCGTTGGCTGGCCTTCAGGTTTGAAAGCATCTTTAATCAGCCTGACTTGGCGAAAAAACAGATCCACATCGTCAACTCATTTATCAAGAGATCGCTTAACAACCCTGATATGGACAAAGTCTGCGCGCGCTGCGGGGTCCTCTTGCCCAAGAGATCGCCGCATACCCAGTGCGATGACTGCTTCTTTGATCATCGCGGCGAGCGCCCCGCGCTTCGCTCACCGCGCCCTTCGCGTGGAGGCCCACGCAATCGACGCATCACCAAAAAAAAGCGTTGACCTTGAGGCCGACCCCGCGTAGAGTCCGGCCTCGTTGATGCGGGGTGGAGCAGCCAGGTAGCTCGTCGGGCTCATAACCCGAAGGTCGGCGGTTCGAATCCGCCCCCCGCTACTCCAGAAAATTCAACCTCATCTCGCTGATGCGGGGTGGAGCAGTCAGGTAGCTCGTCGGGCTCATAACCCGAAGGTCGGTGGTTCGAATCCGCCCCCCGCTACTGAGGTTGAAGCCTTAAAAGCCCCGTCGTTCTCCGACGGGGCTTTTTTTTTGCCCGATCCTCACTCCAGCCCACGGCCCAGCGCGCGGATCAAGCCCCGCGCGGGGGCGAAGAGATCCTCGAGCTTCACCGCAGACTTGGGATCGTTCCAGCTCACGGAGAGCGCAAACCAGGCCCCGTCGCGCTTGCGCTGGAGGAGCCATGTCCCGTTGAGGACGCCAGGCTCGCTGCCGCCCTTGTAGCCCACATAGGCCCAGTCGGCCTCCTCAAACTTTACGCCGGGGTTGATCCCCAAGATCGCGCGGGCGGGGACGCCCGCCCCTGCAACGCGCGCCTTGATCCAGGCCATCGCGCGGCACAGATCATCCGTCGAGGCGAACCACTCCACGGTCTCGATGGCGGTGATCTCGCCGAGATCGATCTTGACCGCCTCACGCTCAAGCGCCGCCAGCGGCCCCTCGATATAGGCGCGCCGCGCGGCGGCGTCGGGGGCGGCGAGGTAGGCCTTGAGGTGGGTGTCTTGATGCGTGCGTGTCTTGAGCAGGAACATCTCGCGGGTGCTGAGGAAGGGCTGCGTGCGCTGCGGCTCAGCGGCGCCCATCCGCGCCATCTGCGCCTCAACGACCTCGCGGCCCAGGCGCCACAGCAGGTGATCCGTGGCGGTGTTATCGCTGATGGAGATCATCAAGCTGGCGAGGGTCTGGAGGGTGACGGGGCTGCCCTGTGGCCAGTCATGCAGCATGCCCGAGGGCCAGGACCTCCGCGCGGCTTGGAGGGGCACGAGATCGCTCCAGCCTTGGCGCCCCGCCTCGACGGCCTCGATCAGCGCGCCGAGGATGTAGAGCTTAAAGGTCGAGCCGATGGCCCGTTGGGCCTCGCCGTTGAGCCGCGCCAGCGGCTTGAGCTGGCCGTCATCGAGGATCTGAAAGAGGGACAACGAGGCGCCCTCGCCCAGCGCCTTAACCTGGTCCACCGCCTCGGCGACGGTCTTCAACGCGGGCATCGGCGCGCCAAACCAGAGGGCGTTGACCTCATGGGGCGGGGCGCCAGCGACGCCGAGGACGCAGGGGAAGATCTTATCCTTGGCCGTGAACACCTGGAGCTTGACCTTGTAGTCGCTGACCACCTCGGTCAGCTCCAGGTGCGTGATGGCGCCGACGTCCTCGTAGAAGCTCTTGAGCACGAAGATCAGCTTGTCGGGGGGCACCGCCTTGAGGAAGTCGGCGTGCAGGTAGCCATCGGGGATCACCGGCGCCTCGCTGAGCAGGCCCTTGAGCTGCTCAAGGCGAGGGGCGACGGCGGGTGGCGCCTCAAGGGCGGCGGGTGGCGCCTCAAGGGCGACGGCGGGCGCCTCAAGGGCGGCGAGGAGGCAGAGCGCGAGGGGCAAGCGCATCGCGGCTCCTTATCTTGGGTGGTGTGTATGGGAATCTAGCCCAGGGCAAGCGGGCGGGGAAGCCTTAACGCTTGGCGGCGAGGAAGCCTTAACGCTTGGCGGCGAGGCGGCGGCGGACGGCGCGCAGGGCGCGCTCGATGACGGGGATCTCCTCCTCGGCCAAGGGCTGCGTCGCCTCCGCCGCTTGCTCCCAGAGCGTGGCGGTGACCAGCCCGGCGAGGGCGGGCTCGGGCTCGGGCTCGGGATCATCCAAGGCGGCGTGCGCGGTGAGCAGATCGCTCAAGCTCAAGGAGGGCGCCGCGCCGCGCGCCGCCTCGGTGATAAACCACATCTCAAAGGCCAGATCGAGGGCCAGCTCAAGCCCCGCGTCGCTGATCCCCGTCAGCGCGCGCATCAAGAAGCCGTCCAGATCGGACTGGACGTTATCAAAGCGGTCGCGAGCGCGGCGGTAGTCCTGATCGCTCAGCTCATCGAGGCGCCGCCAAGCCTGATCGACGATCTCCTCGCGCAGCGGCGCGTCGGGATCTTGCTCGGGGAGCTGGATCAGATCGGCGTTGATCACCGCGCTCAGCTCATCCCACAAGCCAAAGAGGTTGGCGAAGCAGCGGCGGGCCTCCTCGGCGCTCTTAAAGCGGGGCTCCTGCTCCCACAGCAGCGGGATGATCTCCGCCGCCTGCGTGCCCTCCTCCAGGGCGCAGAGGAACTCCGCGCGGACGTCCTCATCGCTCAGCTCACAGCCGGCGCGCTTAAGGATCGTGTTGAGGACCTCAGCCCCCTCATAGTTGCGTTCTAGGCGTCGGTTCATCGAGCGCCCTCCTGTGCGTGATCGGCGCGGAGTGTAGCACCGATCGTGGGCAAAGGCGCCACTGAGACGGCGGGCTTCGGCGCTGATGAGGCGCGCCTTGAGTGAGCGTCGATCTCGGGGATTCACCCTCATGGTGCCCCACCGCGATTGAATCCCACCCTCGGATCGGCTAAGCTTCTGCCGTCTTTTTTGGAGGTCGTCATGGAACGATGGTCCAAGCGCGCGCTCTACGGTTGGGGGCGCTTTCCGGTGATCGAGGCCCGCTGCGCGCGGCCTGAGCGCCAAGGCGAGATCCTGGAGGCGCTGCAACCCGATGGGGTCGAGGGGGGGCGGCTGGCCTATGGCTTAGGGCGCAGCTATGGCGACACGGCGCTCCTCTCCGACGGCGGCGTCATCCTGATGGAGCGCCTGGATCGGATGCTGGGCTTTGATCCGGAGACGGGCTGGGCGCGCGTCGAGGCGGGCGTCTCGATTCAGAGCCTCGTCGATGTCTTCTTACCGCGCGGCTTCTTCCCTTATGTCGTACCGGGCACCTTCCAGGTCACCGTCGGCGGGGCCATCGCCAACGACATCCACGGCAAGAATCACCACGTGGACGGCACCTTCGCCGATCATGTCCGCCGGGTGGAGCTGCTGACGGGCTCGGGGGAGGTGGTCATCTGCGACGCGCAGCATCACCCGGAGCTGTTCTGGGCCACGGTCGGCGGTCTGGGCCTCACGGGCGTGATCCTCAGCGCCGAGGTGCGGCTGCGCGCGGTGGCCAGCCCCTATATCGAGATGGAGTCGATCCGCGTCGAGAGCCTGGATCACTTCTTCGAGGTCAGCGCCGACTCGGCGGGCTTCACGCACACGGTCAGCTGGATCGACTGCGTGACCCAGGGCAAGGCCATGGGCCGGGGCATCTTTATGCGTGGCGGCCACGCGGCGGCGGGGGCGACGCTCAAGCGAGGCCCGCTCGGCGACCTGGGGGAGCGGCTGTCGCCCTACCTCAAGATGCCCATCGACGCCCCCAACTGGCTGATGAACAAGGCCACGATGCGCCTCTTTAACGAGGCCTACTTCCATAAGCACCCCAAGGGGAAGATCGAGGCCGTCACCGCCTATGCGCCCTTCTTCTGCCCCCTCGACTTCGTCCAAGACTGGAACCGCGGCTATGGCCCGCGCGGCTTCCTCCAATACCAGCTCGTCGTCCCCTCCGAGCCTGAGCACCGCACGATCCGCCAGATCCTTGAGGCCATCACCGCCTCGGGGATGGGCTCCTTCTTGGCGGTGATCAAGGAGTTTGGCGAACAAACGCATCCGGGGCTGTCCTTCCCCCAGCCGGGCGTGACCTTGGCGTTGGACTTCCCCAACTACGGCGCGCCGCTCTTTGAGCTGTTTGAGCGCCTCGACGAGATGGTGCTCAACGCGGGGGGGCGGCTCTACCTTGGCAAGGACTCGCGGCTCTCCCGCGAGATGTTTTGCGCCATGTATCCAGACTGGGCTCGCTGGAAGGCCACCCGTGACGCGTGGGATCCGCAGGGCCGCTTCGCCTCAGACCAGGGCCGCCGCCTTGGGCTGGTGGAGGGTGAACGATGAGCGTGCTCATCTTGGGGGCGACGTCGCCCATCGCGCGTCAGCTGGCGGCGCGCTACGCCGAGGCGGGCTGGCCCGTCTATGTGGCCGCGCGGGACGGCGAGGAGGCGGCGCGGATCGCCGCCGATCTGCGCGTGCGCTTCGACGTAGAGGCCACCTCGGGGGTCTTCGACGCCCGCGACTTTGATCACCACCCCGCCTTCATCGAGGGGGTCGAGGCCGCCTTGGGGCCGATCTCGGTGGCGGTCCTCGCCTTTGGGGCGATGGGCGAGCAGGAGGCCTCCCAAGAGGACTTCGAGGCCGCCCGCGCGGTCATCGAGGTCAACTACGCCGGCGCCGTCTCGATCAGCGAGGCGCTGGCGGCGCGGCTCAGCCAACGCCCGGGGGCGCTCCTCGTGGGCCTCACCTCGGTGGCGGGGGATCGTGGTCGTCAGAGCAACTACATCTACGGCTCGGCCAAGGGGGCCTTCGCCCTCTACCTCCAGGGGCTGCGCAACCGCCTCTTCCGCCAGGGGGTCCACGTCATGACCGTCAAGCTGGGCTTCGTTGACACCCGCATGACCTTCGGCATGGAGACGGCGCTGCCCATCGCCGATCCGGTCGAGGTCAGCCGCGCCCTCTACGAGGCGGCCAACCGCCGCGTGGACACGCTCTACTACCCCCCGCTGTGGCGTGGCGTGATGAGCATCATCCGCTCCATCCCCGAGGCCGCCTTCAAGCGGCTCTCCCTCTGAAGAGGCGATCCCATTGAGCCTCCAGATCCCCCGCGATGACACCCTCATCGAGGACGTACAGCAGCTCATCGACTATATGGCGCTCGGCGGCAAGCCGCGCGCGCGCTGGGTGGTGGGCACGGAGCATGAGAAGCTCGGCTTCTGGCCCGACGAGGGCGACTACCCCACCTTTGAGGGGCCGCGCGGCATCGGCGTGCTCTTCGAGGGCTTCGCCGCGCGGGGCTGGGTGCCGGTCTACGAGGGGCCGCACATCGTGGGGCTGTTCAAGGACAACGCCACGATCACCTTGGAGCCGGGCGGCCAGCTTGAGCTGAGCGGCGCGCCCTTAGGGACGCTGGCGGAGACGGCGGCGGAGTTTGACGCCCACATCGCCGAGCTGTCGGCGCTCAGCGCGCCGCTGGGGATCATCTGGAGCGGGCTGGGCATGGCGCCGATCAAGCCCGCGCTGTCGATGCCCAGGATGCCCAAGGCCCGCTACGGCATCATGCGCGGCTACCTGGTCAACCAAGGCGCCTTAGCCATGCGGATGATGCACCAGACCTGCACGGTGCAGGCGAACTTTGACTTCGCCGATGAGGCCGACGCCATGCGCAAGCTGCGCGCGGCGCTCTACCTCCAGCCGCTGGTGATGGCGGGCTTCGCCAACTCCACCGTCGCCGACGGCCATCTGCTCAACACGCGCAGCTACCGGGGTCGAATCTGGGAGCAGACCGACGCCAACCGCTACATCTTCCCGCGCCGCTTCTTGGAGCCGGGCGCGACGCTCGCCGACTATGTGAGCTGGGCCATCAGCGTGCCGATGTTCTTCATCGTGCGGGGGGGGGAGTACATCGACTGCGCGGGCGTCTCCTTTCGTGTCTTTATGAAGCGCGGCATCGGCGATCACCGCGCCACCATCGGCGACTTCGCCCTGCACCTCTCCACGCTGTTCCCCGACGCGCGGCTCAAGCACTACCTGGAGGTGCGCGGCGCCGACATGGGGCCGCGCGACTACGTCCTGGCCTTACCCGCGCTGCACAAGGGGATCTTCTACGACGACGTGATCCTTGAGGCCACGCTGCGGCGCTTTGAGCGGCTGGACTATGAGGCGTGGTGGCGGCTGCGGCGCGCGGTGCCGCGCTTGGGGCTTGAGGCGCGGCTGCCTTGGGGCGAGACGGCCCAAGAGGCGCTCTTGGCCGTCTTTGATCTCGCCAAAGCGGGGCTGACGCGGGTTGATCCCACAGGGCTGCCCTTCCTTGAGCCGGTCCGCGCGGCCTTGGAGATCGGCGAGACGCCCGCCGACGTCCTGCGCGCGGGCTACCGAGGGCCGCTGAGCCTGTTCGAGCAGGCCCGCGTCGCCTGAGGCGGCGCGCTTTTAGCGATCAGGCAGCAGGGCCATATCATCGCGGTGAACGAGGACGAGGGCCTTGGGGGGCTCCGTCGCGCGGCGCGCCAGCCACGCGCGGACCTCCTCGGCGCCCTCGCTGACGAGGCCGCGGGCCACCTCCACGCCCTCGGGATCGACGATCGCGACGGGATCACCCAGCTCAAAGGCCCCCTCCACGCGCGTCACGCCCACGGCCAGCAGGCTGCGCCCTGAGGTCAACACGGCCTGACGCGCCCCCGCGTCGATGTGCAGGCGCCCTCTTGGGGGCTGCGCGTAGGCGATCCAGTGTTTACGGCTGCCCATCTCTGAGGCCTTGGCGTCGAACCAGGTGCCCAGCGGCGCCCCGGCCGCCAGGGCTTGGAGCACGCCGGGGTGCTTACCTGGGGCGATGATCGCGGCGACGCCCAGATCATTGACCTGGGCGACGGCCTCCACCTTGGTGCGCATCCCGCCGCTGCCCAGCCCTGAGGTGGAGGCCCCCGCCGAGGCCAGGAGCGCCTCATCGATGCGGGCCACCCACGCCAGGCGCCGCGCCCCTTCGACCTGTGGGGGGCGATCGAACAGCCCCTCCACGTCGGAGAGGATCACCAGCGCTTCGGCGCCGACGAGGCTGACGACCTGGCTGGAGAGGAGATCATTATCCCCCAGCTTGATCTCCTCGAAGGCCACCGCGTCGTTCTCATTGATGATGGGCACCGCGTCCATCTCCAGGAGGGCGCGCAGGGTCTGACGCGCGGAGAGGAAGCGCTTACGATCCTTGAGATCCTCATGCGTCAACAAGACCTGCGCCGCCACCTGCCCATAGGCATCCAGCTCATCGCTCCACATTCGGATCAGGCGGCCTTGACCGATGGAGGCGGTGGCCTGGAGGGCGGCGCGGAGGCGGGGGCGGGTGGGGCGACCCAAGCGGGCCAAGCCCAAGGCCACGGCGCCACTACAGACGACGACCACCTCCAAGCCCGCGCGGCGCAGCGTCACCACATCGCGGACCAAGGAGGAGAAGGTCACGCGATCAAAATCAGCGCCTTGGCGCAGCACGGCGCTGCCGATCTTGACCACCAGGCGGCGGGCGCCGCCGAAGTTGAGGGGGCGCGGCGTCATGGCGCGCCTCCATCCACGCCCGCGTCGGGGATCTTGAGGTGATCCCCCTTGGCCCAGGCGGGGCCTACGCGCGCCACGCGGTCGGCGAAGACCCGTGCGCGGGGCGAGAAAGGCCGAGGTGGCCCCTCAACGGCCTCGATCTCGGCCAACAGGGCCGCCGCCGAACCCGCCCACGCCGCGACGCTCAGCGCCATCTCCACGCGCAGCTCCGCCGATCTCCCTTGCTTTTGCACTTCAACCACCACTGAGGCCTCACCGCTGAGGGGGAGGCGCGTCTCTGCGTCCAAGATCAAGCGCGCCGA
The DNA here is from genome assembly GCA_018813065.1 of Myxococcota bacterium. Lineage (GTDB taxonomy): Bacteria > Myxococcota_A > Bradymonadia > UBA7976 > UBA1532 > JAHJCH01. The sequence continues at coordinate 11,256 of JAHJCH010000293.1, read as the reverse complement.
GAAGCGGCGCAGGCGACCAAAAAGCTTCAGATAAGGCAAGCGCCCCTCGGCGCGCGGGGCCTGCGCCTCATCGGCGCGGGGCAGATCGAAGGGCGGGGGGGTGATCACGGCGCGGCGCGAGAGCGTCACCGCCCATGTCGCGCGGCCCAGCGGTTGAGGACCGGGCTCGATCTCCGCGGTCAGCTCATCAAGGAAGAGCTGGATCAAGCCGATCAGCGGCTCCAGCGCGGCGTCACGGCGGCGCAGGGCGGCGTCGAGATCATCGGGGCGGGCGTCGAGGGGGCCGAAGCCTGGCCCTGTATAAAAGCGCCCATGGACCCAAGCGGCGCGGGCGCCTTGACGGCGTAGGCGCGCGGCCCCCTCGGCGTCCAAGCCCTCGCCCTCACGCCACGCCTCGCTGACGCGGCTCAGCATAAAGTCACCTGACGCGTCCAGGGCCAGATCCACCGACTCCTCAAGCCAAGACTGCGTCGCCTCTGCGGTGATCAGGCGCGTTTTGCCGGTCAAGCGCCATTGTGCGCCGCCCAGGGCGGCGGCCTGATCCCAGCCCAGGGCCAGCGTCTCGGCCAGCGTCTCGGCCAGCGTCTCAGGGCGCAGGGGCGGTAGAGCGTGCGTGGTCACCGCCGCCAGCCCGCGGCTCAGGGCGGCGCGATCTGCCTCAGCGCGGGCCTCATCAAGCCGATCATTGACCGCGCTGGCGGCGTGATCGAGGGCCTCGACGCCGCGCTGAGCCGCCGCGCGACGAGAGGCGGCGTCGCAGCAGGGCAGCGCCAAGGTCAAGGCCAAGAGGGGGAGGGCGGCGCGCATAGATCCTCATGATTGAGGTGGCCCTTATAGCAGGGCCAAGGGCCAGAGGACAGCGGACGCAGCGCAGGGCGATGGCGCCCCATCTTCAGCGATCACAGCGATCCTGATCGGGCAGGCGCTGATCGAGCAGGGCGGCTTGAGCCGCCGCGCGTATCACGCGGTCAACGCTAGATATTTAAGCCTCAACGCGCTATCAATGACCCCGTCCTTCCCCCAAAGAATCAAGGCGTGAGATGGCCGAGTATAGCCCTCAATCCGCGCACGCAGATGAAGCGCATACGCAGGCGCATGGCGTCGAAGCCCTTAAGGGCGATCCCGCTGGCGCGCAAAGCAGCGAGCTCAACGGCGCGCTGGGCGGCGAGGCGGAGATCAAGGCGCGCGTCGCCTCGATTCACGCGGCGCTTGGGCGCAGGAGAGCGGATCAGCAAGCGATCTGGGGCGCCCTCAACGGCGGCCCCGAGGTCGTGGCGCGGATCAAGGCGGTCTATGATCGCAGCCACGGCGATCTCATGGGGGATCTGCGCGCGAAGATGGCGCCGCGCGATCTCGATCTCGCCTTGGCCCAGCTCGGGCGTGCGGGGATCGACGTGGGGGGCAGCGTAAAGCACGTCCAGCAGGAGGCCGACGGCAAGCATCAAGGCCCCCACCGCGTCATCGCCGAGCCCGCGCTGCCCGCCGCCATGCCCGGCACCCAGATCCAGTATCGCGTGGACATGGACGCGGAGATGTACGGCGCCGACGCGCGCTATAGCTACCAGTGGTATTGCCTTAACGATCCTGTCAGCGCCAAGGGGTTGGGCGCGCCCAATAAGATCGACGGCCCCAATGACGCGCGCTGGGATGCTTCATGGGACTTCGTCGGCAACCACAAGGTGATGCTGCGCCTTCAGTTTCACCCCGGCCAAGGGCCCGCCCACGCGCCTGAGTTTATCGAGTATCGTCAAGCCGTCATCCCTCAGCTCGACGTGGCCTCTCAGGCCTTCTCCAGCGTCAAGACACCCGGTGATCCAGCGCAGACGCTTGAGGGCTTTAAGCGCTATGTGGCGTTGCAGCGGTTGGCGGCGAGTCAGCCCGGCTCTCAGCGGCTCAACGACGAGAAGTCTGCGGCGATGGACGCCTATATCCAGGCGCTGGGCGAAAAATTAGAGGGCACGGAGGGGGCGCAGCGCATCCCCATCAAGGCGGTACACGTCGCCACAGAGTCGGGGCGGGTGACGCCGCTGAATATCTTTGTCGCGCGCACCTCATCGCGTGAGGGGCGTCAGCGTTGGGCGCTCGTTGACATCACCGGCCCCACAGATCGTCGCCTTACGGGTGAGTACGAGGGCAGCGCAGCGACGGCGAGCGAGGCCATCAACGCCGCCATCGACGCTTGGGATCGCGCCAACCGCTACCCCACCGGCCTGCTCAGGCTTGAGGTGCCTTCAGCGGCGGCGGGAGCACCGCTGGCCCGAGATGTCCAGACCGATGGGATGAGCTTTTGGGATTCCATCAGCGAGTTCTTTAACACAGTGGGCCTGGTGACGGGCTTGGGCGCCTTGGCCCTGGGCGTCGCCACCGCCATCGCGCCGATCCCGGGCTCTCGCGTGGTCAGCGCGATGATCTGGACCTCGATCATCACCTCCACGGCGGGGGCGGCCATCAACATGACCCAGCGCCACGCCGAGGGCTTCGCCAACTTCAACGAGGACGCCATGGACGTCCTCACCATCGCGGGCAATATGCTGGGTGGCGCGGGGATGTGGGCGCGCGGGGCGAGCCTGACGATGAGCGGCGCCAAGGGGGTCAACCTGACACGCGCCTTTATCATCGGCTCCATCACCACAGATGGCGCCCAAGGCGTCTTGATGGGCAGCCAGTTCCTCGGTCAATACGAGGAGATCATGGCGATGGGCGATCCACAAAAGCGCACCGACGCCCTCCTTGAGCTGCTGCGCTCCGCCTCTATCGCTGGCGCCATGACGCTTATCAGCTTCAAGGGCAACATGGGCGATCTCAAGGCCGCCACAGGTCAAAGCGTCTCGCTGACACGCCTCGCCGATCCCAATGAGGACATCGCCTGCGCCCCCCTGACGGGGAGCAAGCTCAACGACGATCCGAGTAAGGCCATCGCGCCGCCTACGCAGCCCAAGGCGGACGCCGATAAGACGGTTCAAGCGCCACGGCCAAGGGCGGACGATGAGCAGACACAGCTTCATCCGACGCCCAAGCAGGGGGAGGGCGCGACGCCCAAGGCGACCGACAGCGCCACCGCCAAGCTGCCGCCCGAGACGGTCAAGCTGATGGAGCAGTTTAAGGGCGCCTCGCTCAAGGCGCGTCAGAGCATTGATGCGGCCATCGCGGCGGAGAAGAAGCGGGCGACGAGCCCGCTGGAGATCGAGAAGCTCGACGCGCTGCACCGCAGCACCTACGCCGAGATGAGCGAGGAGTATCAGTTCCTTCAGCAAAACATCCGAGCGGGCCATGCCACGCCAGATCATGTGCGCGCCTTCTTTCAACGCAAGCACAAAGAGTTTCAAGTAGAGCTAAAGTATCGCGTTAATATCACAAATGAGGTCAATAGTCCGGCAGGCGGTCCAAAGCAGGCGCCCTCTCAGCGTAAGCCTTGGTCTGAAGAAGAGTTGGCTGTGCTCGATGAGAGCCTTGCTCGGCTGCCGGAGTCCCATGTCAAGGGAAATCCGCTCCTTAAAGAGCTTCGTCGAGGCAAGGTTCGTCAAAATTGGAGCCGCGAGAATGGCGGATGGGAAGAGAGCGCACGCACAGGGGGCGATCACAGCCAGGGCATCATCCGGGTCTTTGACACCGGCACCAATGAGAACCTTAATTTTCGTCATAACCGTGATGTCAGCAATTTTTCAGGTAACAGTAAGCCTGTCACGGCCGCCGAGATGGTGATCATCCATGAGCTAGGCCATGATATGCACGATAATATGCCCGATGTCTTTAAGCGTTTTCAGCAGGCCGCTGGCTGGCAAACAGAGACCGGTGATGCCCTTGTGAGTCGTTTGATGGGCTCAGGGATGAACGAAGCTCAAGCGCGTGGCATTTTAAAGCAGCTTGATGAGGGAAACCTCAAGGAGTATCCCGCGCCGGATGGGCGTGTCTATAAAAAGGATGTCTATCGAAGAGGTTATTTCTGGGGTCATGAGCGTGGCGCGCTCCCTGAGAAGGGCGCCGTCCCCTCTACTCAAGCGGATGGGTTTGGCGCGCAAAAAGGCACAAACAATGACACCTGGTCCTATGCGCGTACGCACCCCAAAGAGGCGTTCGCTGAGATGTATGTTAAGGCGGCCACGGTCCCAGAGCAGCTCTATGTCGATATGGTCACCGGGCCACAACGCCAAGTCGCGAAGCTTCAACAGCAATATGACGCGCTCAAAGCTCAGTATGCTCATGCTCAGCAGAGCCAAGCCGACGCAGCGGCTTTGGAGGCAATTCGACAACAGGGTTGGCGGTTTAAACAACAATTAGAGCGGGCGATGCGGAGTCAGCAATCACGTCAAGCCCAGTGGGATATCATGCGCAAGGAAATCTACGGGTTGACCGATGACGCCGTTCAGACGCACAAAGTGACGCTGATGGAGACGATGGGCAAGGTGAACCCTGAGCGATTCAGCGAGGCCTCTGAGCTTTACAAGCAGTTCGAGCGCAACGCCCAGGTCATCGCCACGCCTTACCAGCTTACGTCCCTGTTTGACCGCTACAAAGCGGCAATGGAGCGGCTTCAGTGACCAATCAACCCAGCCCCGTTGAGCCAGGGATGCGACGACAGCGGCTCGCCCAACACGATGGGGCGGTCTGGGCTTTGATGGACACGTCCCTGCGCCGCACCCGGCCTGACGACATCTTCCATCAAGACACCCCGCTTGAGGCGCCCAAGGGGATTGTCAGCGACGGCCAAGAGGTGATGGTCCTCGACGGCCTGACCTTGCTGCGCTGGCGGGCCTCAGGCGCTGAGCCTCAGGCGCAGATCATCCCCACCGCCAGCGCAGGGCCGGTGATCATGGGCCGCGGCGCGGGGCGGCTGTGGATCTTTGACGGGGAGGTCGTGGAGGTCTACGCCCTCACCCCAAAGCGCGCCGATTTGATGGGCGTCCTCGATCTCCAGGGCGCGTGTCCGTTGGACATCGCCTTCCTCGACACCCCTGTCTATCCCTGGCTGGATCAGCTTTATGCCGTGGACGAGTCGGGGCCGCGCGCCTCGCCCGTGGGCATGGACGCGAGCGATATGACGCGGTTGGCGCAGGGGGGCGGCGCGCGCCTCTGGCTGGGCCACAGTGGGGGGCGCCTACATGGCATTGATCCCAAGACAGGCGCGATTGAGGCGCTCATTGATTTGGGCGATGAGATCCCCTTGGCCCTGAGCGCGCGTGAGGCCAAGGTGGCGGCCCTGAGCGCGCCGCCGTATGCGCCTGAGGCGTGGCGGATCACCCTCAACGGGCGCGCCTTGGCGCGGGGGGGAGGGCGCCAGATGCCCTTTGACGACCTATATTTAGGCGCTGACTTCGTGGCGGCGGCGGGGCCGAACCGCGTTGAGATATGGCCGCTTTTGTAAAGACCTGATCGCTGTCGTGTTTTATCCGCCCTGGCGAGGCGTAACGCGCGCGCCACAGGGTGATCATCAACCCAGGTTCACGATCACGACCCCGCGTCAGCGTGGGATCGGCGGCATAGCCCATGCACAACTCAGCGGCATACATAAACAAGGCGAAATCAAGATGAACATCAAGGCACGCCCTCTCCCGCTCTTGCTCTGCCTTGCCCTCTTGGGCTGCAACGGCGGCGACGGCTCCAGCGGCGACGATGAGCCGCGCGAGGACCCCTTCGCGCGGATGAATGAGCAGGCCCTCATGGAGCAGTGCGGGGCCGATCTCGGCGAGGATGACGCGAACCTCGCCCTCACCGGCAGCGTCGTCTTCGTCGTCCAGCAGATCGAGGACGGCGTCTCGGTCTATGATCTCTTGGTCAATCAGATCCTCGGGATGATCATCGACGGAATCACCTGGAGTAAGCTCGAAGACTCCGAAGTTGACTTTGAACAAGGCCATTATGTTTTTAAAAGTGGCCGATCAAGCCTCGGCTTTAAAATTTTCTTTGAAAATGATTATGAAGATTTTAAAGCTGGCGATTTAAACCCCTACAATCTCTTTGATATGAGTAATTATGTAACAGGAGTCACTGTTTCAATCGGAGGCACACCTTTAAATCCAAAAATTGAATATAAATACGACGAAGGCCCTTTGTTTAATCTTATCGACGGGAAAATTAAGTTTAGTGGTGACAGTATTTCAAATGTAAAGATGAGTTTTAAGCTCAACTACTCAAAGTTGGCGATTGCAATCGATAGTCACGGGCGTAAAAAGTTTGAATATAACTATATTTGGTTTCTAGATTTGCTTAAAATTGGAATCGACATGGATCAGCGAATTGTATCGAGTCAGATCCCACTTAGCTCAATACAAGCGCAGATCGAGGGAGAAGGGCTGATTTTCTCTTACACAGGCAGCAAATACATCATTTCTTATATTTTCTTTGACAAAAAGATCTCCGAATCGACCACGACGTTCTCAATGGCAGACTTCCACCTAGGCAGCGATGACAAGGGTGGCTATTGGGAGGGCTCGTATGAGTCCAGCCAAGAGGTTGGCTTCTTTGGCTTCTCCAAATTTGAACAGACACTGTACACGCAGGGCTATCTCAGCAGCCGCGCGCAGAACTACACCGAGTATTACTGTGATGAGGCGCGCGGGCAGCCGTGGGGCGTGGCGCGGCATAACCTTGATCTCAGCGGGGGGCTGCTCACCCTGGAGAATGGCCGGGTGTTCCCATACGGGCTCAGCCCGTTGGAGGACGAGGGCGAGGATGAGGGCGAGTAGCGCCACGCCCTCAACGCTCAATCCCCGCTCAGGGGCGATGTGTGGGGATCTCACTCGTCTCTGTTAAGCGCACCCCCAGAATGCGATAAATCGGCGTGGGCTGGTCGATGCCCTTGAGCTGTATGGCGGGGCGCTCCTCATACTGGATTGTGGCGCCGAGCTGCTCAAGCATGGGCGTGCTCACCAATATCTCTCCCGCTGCAGCACATCCACAGAGCCGTGAGGCCAGGTTCACGGTCGAGCCCATGACAGTGTATGAGGCTGTCCTCGATGAGCCGATTTGCCCCGCTAACACCTCACCGCAGTTAATCCCACACCCCGCCCTCAGCGGGACCTCGCTGTTGGCGATCCTGAAGGTGTTGAAGTCATCCAGGGCCTTCATCATTTGCAGCGCCGCGCCGACCGCCCGCCTCGCGTGATCGGGCTGGGCCACCGGCGCCCCCCAGACCGCCATGATCTCATCACCGATGAACTTATCCAGGGTGCCTTCAAAGCGAAAGATGATGTCTACCATGATCTCAAAGTACTCATTGAGCATATCCACCATCTTCTGCGGCGCGATCCGCTGGCTGAGCGCCGTAAAGCCTCGGATATCTAAATAGAGCACGCTGGCTTGGCGGCTCTCCCCCCCCCGCTCCATGTTGAGGTTACCCGCGATGATCTGCTCGACGAGGTTGGGCGACAGCAGCCGCGAGAGGTTATCCCGCGCCAGGGCCTCAGCGGCCGCGCGCAGCGCCAGGCGCGCGGCGAGGATCTTATCGGCCGCTTGCTGAGCGAAGGTGTTGAGGATGCGCAGATCCTGCTCCGTAAAGATCCCCGCCGCGATCCGTGTGTCGATGTAGATCAGGCCCAGCAGCGCCTCTTGGGCGATGAGCGGCACACACAGCGTGCTGCGGATGCCTTGCATCATGATGCTGTGGCTGCCGCCAAAGCGACTGTCGAGGGTGGCGTCGCTGGAGAGGATGCCTTGGCGATGCTGGAGCACCTCATTGAGGATGGTGCGCGAGATTGAGACGGGCTCGGCCTTGCTCTCATCGCGGTAACGCACGGCGCGCGGCACGGGGGTGCCGTCCTCCTCCAGCAAGAGGATCGTCCCTCGCTCTGCTGAGGTGAACTCAAAGGCCGTCTCTAAGATGCGGTCCAAGACGACCTCGATGTCCCGCTCTGATCCCATCGCTTGATTGAGCCGAAAGGCGATGCGCAGCTTCTCATAATCCGCCCGCAGCGTCACCTCATCCTCGATCTCCGTCTCGGGCAAAAAACCACGGGTGACGACGGTGAATGAAGGCGCCAGGCGTGAGCGGATGGCCGTCTCCATGATGTTTGAGGAGATCGTGACGCGCTCAAAGACCTCGCGGCTCTGCTCTGGACGCTCTGAGAGGAAGCTCAGCGTGGTGTTGCCCAGCGTCACCTCATCGCGATCGCTCAGCGGCGTGCGCCCTTGGATGCGCTGCCCATTGACATAGGTGCCGTTGCGGCTGCCGCGATCCTGGATCCAGTAATCGCCGCCCGCGTAGGTGATCAGCGCGTGCTCCTTGGAGACGATGCGATCGAGAATCTGGATGCCCTGCCCAGGGTGACGCCCCATAGTGTTGAGCGCGCGCAGCGTATAGCGCTTCTCGCCGCCATTGGACTTGAGGATCAGGACCGCCATCACATCACCGCGCCATAAAGATATGCCCTCTTATAGCTCACCTCCCCCTCATCCGCACCTTTGACGCGCCGACGGCGGGGCCGATCACGGCGTGGTCGTTAAAGACGCCTCGGCGTCCTCATACGCCTTGCGCCAACGCTTCTCGACCTTCTTGCCCACCACGCCCAAGCAGTCCGAGGCTTGGCGCAGGCGCGCACGACACAGATCACGACCCAAGATGACCATGGTGTCATAGAGCGGCGTGGAGACCGCCTGCCCGCTGATGGCGATGAAGATGGGCTGGAGCAGATCGCGGAGCTTGAGGTCCATCATCTGCGCCACCGCCTTGAGCGCCGCCTCGATGGCTTCACGCTCCCACCCCGGTAGCCCGTCAAGCCGCCACTGGACAAAAATTAACGCCTGTTGGACCTGCTGCGGCTCAAGCTTCTTGTGCGCGAAATCCTCTGGCTTGGGATCAAAGAGCCCCGAGAAGAAGTGCGTGACCATCGGCCCAAGATCGCTGAGCTTTTGGATGCGCTGGCGCACCAGCGGGATGATCGGCGCCGCATACGCGGCGTTGAGCGCCCAAGAGACCACCCGCGCGGCGATCTCCTCGTCGCTGAGCGCTTCGCGTATCCATAGACCGTTGAGCCAGCCCAGCTTGACCTGATCAAAGATCGGCCCCCCAAGGGAGATGTCGTCGATCTTGAAGTGCTCAATCATCTGCGCCAGCGTAAACTTCTCCGACTCATCAGGCATCGACCAGCCCATGCGGCCGAGGTAGTTGAGCAGCCCCTCCGCTAAGAAGCCCATGCGCTGGTAGTAGAGGATGCTCGTGGGGTTCTTGCGCTTGCTGAGCTTGCTGCCGTCAGGGTTGCGCAAGAGCGGGAGGTGCGCCAGCTGCGGTGGCGCCCAGCCAAAGTATTGATAGAGCAGCAGGTGCTTGGGCGCTGAGCTGATCCACTCCTCACCCCGCATGACGTGCGTGATGCCCATGAGGTGATCGTCAACGACGTTGGCGAGGTGGTAGGTCGGTAGGCCGTCGGACTTGAGGAGCACCTGCATGTCCACTTGATCCCAGTCGATGAGGATCTCACCACGCAGGCGGTCTTGGATCACACACTTGCCCTCGGTGGGGACACGCATCCGCACGACGTGCGCCGCCCCCTCGGCCAGCTTGGCCTGCACCTCGGCCTCGCTGAGCCCAAGGCAGTGGCCGTCGTAGCCGAGCTTGCCCGACTTCTCGGCGATCTGTCGCGCGCGCAGCTCGGCGAGGCGCTCGCCCCCACAGAAGCAGCGAAACGCGTGGCCCGCGTCGAGGAGCTGTTGGACGTGCGCTTGGTAGATCTCCGCCCGCTCGCTCTGGCGATAGGGGCCGTGAGGGCCGCCCACGTCCGGCCCCTCGTCCCAGTCAAGGCCAAGCCAGCGCAGGGAGGCGAGGATCTGCGCCTCAGACTCGCGGGTGCTGCGGGCTTGGTCCGTGTCCTCGATGCGGAGGATAAATTCACCGCCCTGTTGCTTGGCGAAGCAGTAGTTAAATAGGGCGATGTAGGCGGTGCCGACGTGAGGATCGCCGGTGGGCGAAGGGGCGATGCGGGTGCGGACTGTCATGGGGCCTCCGTGATCTGGCCGGGATTCTCTCCGCGTGGGGCCGTCGCCGCAATGGGCTCGGGCCTCAAGGCCACGTTGGTGTAGCCAAGCCCCGCGCCGATGAGGGCGCCGATGAGGACATCTGATGGGTAGTGGTTCTGGGCGCTGATCTGGAGCCCCCCCGAGAGCAGCGCCAAGCCGGGGCCAATGATCCACGCCCAGCGCGCGAGGCGGCTTCGGCGGCGGCTGAGGAGCGCCGCAGCGGTGACCGCCGCCGCCATCGGCGCCGCCGTGTGCCCTGACCACATCGAGGCGTAGTTGACCCCATCCCGACGCTGGCCTTCGGTGATCCCCTCGCCATACATATAAGGGTAGGGCCGCGCGATAAGCAGCTTGGCCGCCTGCGTCATCAGCCCCGTGAGCGCCACAGACTCCATCACCAAGAGCGCCGCCTCGTCTGGCCCCTCCCCAGAGGCGCACAGCGCCAGCAGCGGTAAGGCCAGGCCCAACGTCAATACGCGATCCGCCCACACCTCGCCCTCAGACCAGCTCAGCTCAAAGGTCAACGCGTCGAGGGCGTTGACCTCGGAGGGGGCGCAGCGACACGGGGCGTCGCTTATCTGCGGATCGAGCGAGTAGAGCCCCAGCCAGCCCACGCTGGCGCTTATGGTCAGCGCGCTGTCCAGCCAAGGTGAGGTGATAGCGGGCGCGGGCGCGGGCGCAGGCGTGAGCTGGGGCGCGAAGATCAGCCATATCAAGGGCAGCATTGAGATCGCCAAGGTCTTGTTTTTAGGGCGTTTATACGCCGTGCGGGGCCTGAGATCGAGGTCCGGGCTGGGCCGCGCTTTAAAAAAAACGCCGCGCGTGCGAATCAGATAGAATTGCGGTTGTGACCTGGGCTATATAGGCGCAGCCAAACGCACACACTGTAACTACACCCTCAAGGTGTCCGTGTGCGTCGTGAGAGATGTCCGGTGTGTGTGGTCTGCTATGCCCTGCTACATACCTGGGCGCCGTCGATAACGACGGCTTGGAGCGCGACATCGCGCCGAAAGAGAGTGTGAGTATGGGCAATAAGCTCTTCGTCGGAAGCCTGGCTTGGGCCACGAATGATGATGGCCTCCGCGCCGCCTTCGAGCCCTTTGGTGAGGTCACCGACGCGAAGGTGATCACGGATCGTGAGACCGGTCGTAGCCGTGGCTTTGGTTTCGTGACCTTCGCGACGTCCGAAGAGGCTCAGGCCGCCATCCAGGGGATGGATGGTCAAGATATCGATGGTCGCTCTGTCAAGGTGAATGAGGCGCTGGAGCGCCGCGGCGGCCCGGGTGGCGGCGGCGGCGGCGGCGGCGG
>JAHJCH010000292.1 GCA_018813065.1 Myxococcota bacterium | reverse complement strand
CGCGCGGAGGCGTTGGAGGCGGCCCGCGCGGCGCTTGAGGTACAGCTGCAAGGCGAGGCTGAAAAGACGCGGGCGGCCCGCGCGGCGCTTGAGGCGCAGCGGGTGCTTTGGGGGTTGAAAGGGCAGTTCAACGAGAACGGGGATTTGGAGGCAATCAAAGCGTCGATGCTTGCGGAGTTGGCGCGGCTGGAAGCGGCGCGGCGCGCGCCGGTGGCTTCGATTTCAGAGGTCGGCCCCCGATGGCGAGCGCTGCCGCCGGAGATGGTCTTGATTCTTGCGGGGTCGTTCAAGAGGGAAAGGTCGAAGGTGACGCTCAGCCGTCCATTCTTGATGATGACGACGCCTGTAACACAATGGCAGTGGCGCGAAGTGATGGGCGACAATCCAAGCAACTTCTCAGATGAACCCGATTCAGAACAGCGCCCAGTGGAAAATGTGAGCTGGTTTGATGTGATGGCGTTCTGTAACGCGCTGTCAAAGCGAGAGGGAGGGATGCGCGAGGCGTATCAACAGGTCGGGGATGAATGGCGTCGAATTGAGGGCGCTGATGGCTATCGTCTGCCCACCGAAGCGGAGTGGGAGTATGCCTGCCGGGCAGGCACCAAGACGGCTTATTGGTCGGGTGAGAATGAAGCCGATTGGGCTCGCGTGGCGTGGGCGTGGTACGGCGAGAACTCAGGTAATCAAACGCATCCCGTTGGTGAAAAACCCGCCAATCCTTATGGTCTGTTCGATATGCACGGCAACGTGTGGGAGTGGGTGGAGGATTGGGATGGGGATTATCCGAGTGGTGATGTGACGGACCCGAAGGGGCCGTCGAAGGGCTCGGACCGGGTCGTGCGCGGCGGCTCGTGGGCCGGCGACGCGGACTTCGCCCGCGCGGCGTACCGCTTCAGCTGGTACCCCTCGAACCGCGGCGGCGACCTCGGCTTTCGCCTTGTCAGGACGCCGCGCTAGCGGCGGGCTTGTGCGCTTGATCCTTGATCCCTTGAACGCTCGACAAAGAAGGGGGAGCGAAGGGGACGGAGGTTTCGCAGCGTCAGCCGAAACCTCAACGGCCCCGAAGCGGGGCTTGAGAGATCAACCAGGGCGTTATCGAAGGTGGGCGAAAGAAAAGAGGAAAGACAAAATCACGCTGCCTCTTTTTACGCGCGCCATGGATTGATGATGCCAACGGCTGTGCGTTCAAAATCAGCGGTGTTCCTTGTGACGATCACCATCTGATGTACAAGCGCGGTGGCGGCGATGAGCGCGTCTCGCTCGGGGCGAGGATCGGGGACGTGGAGCGCAGCGCAGCGGAGGGCCACAGCAACATCAATAGACAGGATGCGGTTGGCAAAGCTTGGGATAACCTGATCGTTAAACCACCCTCGAAGGGCGCGTCCTTGAAGTAGATCGCGGCGTTCGATGGACAAGATCCCCATCTCAATTTCAAGGACTGTGATGGTTGAGATAAAGAGCGATTGAGGCGCGGTTTGCGTCGCCCATTGAATCACCCCAGGGTTTGCTCTGCCCGATTTTGCTTTGCGAAGCTCTGAGATGATGTTTGTATCGAGTAAATACATCAGGATAAATCAACTTTTTGATTTATCTTGCCCTCGATTGGATGTGGATCGAATTCAATTTGATCGTCACTTGCCATAGATAACATCTCAACAATGTTTAAATTGCCACCTGTAATTTTTAAGTATTCTTCAATTGAAAGAAAAACATGAGCCGGTTTGCCGCGATCTGTGATGAACACTGGGCCATCACGGGCGGCCCGCTTGGCGCGGCCCGTGTCTTGATTGAACTCTCGGCTGGTCATGGTGATTGGCATGGGGTGGCCTCGTCGGAAAGGTATAAACGTAGCAACATCGTCTGAGGTGAGCGCCGAGGTGTCAAGGTCGGCGAGGGATCAAGCGCACAAGCCCGCCGCGAGCGCGGCGGCCAATTCATCGCGCAAGGCGAAAGCCGAGGTCGCCGTAGCGGCGCGAGGGGTGCCAGCCGTCGCGGCCCGCCGCGCGGGCGTGGATCGCGTCATCGCGCCACGAGCCCCCACGCACGACTCGGGTCGAGCCCTTCGACGGACCCAAAGGGGCCGTCAACGCATCACTCGGATAATCCCCATACCAATCCTCTACCCACTCCCACACGTTTCCGTGCATATCGTATAGACCGTAAGGATTCTCGTTTTTTTGGCCGACAGGGCCTCACGTATCTCCGCGTTTGCGTGACTCAGGCGCGCCTCACCAATCCTCAAAGGCGCTGTTATCGCAGTCATCCTCGGAGGCGGTCCCATCCTCGCAGCCGTTGACCGTGTCATCCCCGCCCATAAACCAGCCGCCGCCCAGGCAAGCGTCGCCGTCCCAGTCCCCCCAAAGCTCATCATCCCCGCCGTTGCCGCAGAGACGCTCCGCGTCGCCGCTGGCGAAGAGACGATCCGATCCGTCGCCGCCTTTGAGGAGGTTGTCCCCCGCCCCGCCAAAGAGCCAGTCATCGCCCCCCTCGCCGTCGAGCTTGTCGCGCCCCGCCTGACCATAGAGGGCGTCGTCCCCAGCGTCCCCAATGAGGGTGTCATCTCCATCATTGCCATGGATGACATCTTCGCCCGAGTCCCCGTGCGCCTCGTCGTCGCCTGGGCCGCCCTCGATTAAATCATCGCCCCCGTCGCCAATGAGGGTGTCGGCCCCCTCTCCGCCGTAAAGCTCATCGGCCCCCGGTCCGCCCTTGAGCGTGTCCGCGCCGCCCTCGCCGTAGAGCACGTCGATCTCCCCGCTGATGGCGCCTGGCATCTCGCCGTAGATCTCATCGTCGCCCTCCCCGCCATACAGCACGTCATTGCCGCGCTCCCCACGCAGCACGTCGGCGCCGCCAAAGCCATAGATACAGTCATCCCCGTCGCCGCCGCGGAGGTGATCGTCGCCAGGCGTGCCCAAGATGAGATCCGCCCCCCCCGTGCCGGGGTAGTCGATCTCCACAAGCGCGCATGTCTGTCCCACGCAGCCCCAACGACGCCCCCCCACCCCGCCCGTGAAGATCGTCACCTCCCCCGCGAAGGCGTCCGCCAGCCACGCCGACCAGGGGCGGCCGCAGAAGCGCCGTGACATGTCAGAGGCTAAGCAGGGTTCGTAAACCTCGATCACTTGGCCCGCCAGGATGGCATCCAGGCCCGTCATGCCATCACAGCTCATGTCGGCGCTCGATGGGGTCCGCCCGCCGTACTCCCCGCCCTGGTAGAGCAGGTAGAGGTGGTGCAGCAGCAGGTAATCCAGCCCGTTAAATTCGGCCTCACGGTGGTGCTTGCAGCCGTTGCGATCACCCGGCCCCGTCCAGCGATGCTCCCCACGCCAGCCCGGCGCCTCCTCGCAGCCCTCGACGTTGTAGCACGGCCCACCGCAGGGCGCTGAGTCGAGTATCCGCTCCATGCGCCAGCGCGAGAAGGGCGCCGGCAGCCGCGCGTTATGGATGAGCGCGTAGGCCAGCGCGTAGATCTCTTTATGGTCCTCGACGCTGCGTGAGGCCATCTCATCGGCCTCCCAGCCCCCCACGATGGCCATCAAGCGCAGAGCCATCGTGCGGTTGTAGCCATGAGTCACGTCCCAGATGGCCAACATCCCTTGGAAGGCAGCGCGCCCCAGCGTCTCGCTGCGATCGTCGCGGTAGTCCTCGATCCCAAAGCGCCCCTCGCAGATGTGGTTGGCCGCCCGCGCGAAGAGATCGCTGAAGCCCAGGGCGTTGCCGCCCCATTGATCCGGGGGGCTCTCCCCCGTGGGGTCCATCACGCGCCAGCCGTGGGCGCGCAGGTGGTTGATCATGCGGTGGGTGATGGCCGCAGCTTCCTGGCGAAGATCTACGCCCTCCACGACCACGCCCGAGGGCACGAGGCGGTGGACGAGCGCCATGCCAAAGATCAGCCCCGTTACCTGGTCCTGGCTGACATAGGCGCCGTTTTCCACGCTGGGGGGGCGGCAGGCGCCCACGGCGCGCGCACACGCATAGCCGGGGAAGCGCAGCCCCCCCGAGGCGTCAAAGACGACATCCGCAGGCACGTCGTCGCGCAGGAAGAAGCCGTCGCGGATGGGCGGCGCGCCGAAGGGGATCTCCGCCGCCTCGTCGATGCGGTTAAAGGCCGCCAGCGCGTAGAAGAGATCATGGTCCACAGGGGCAGGGTCCAGCCCATGTTGGACAAAGACCGCCCGCTCCGCCGCCAACATGGCGATGTATTCCCCAAGCCAGAGGCTCGCGTCTCCCCAGTTGAGCTTGCCACGGCCCTCGCGCTGGACGCACTGCGAGTCGCTCAGCCACCAGTCGTTGTTGCAGTCCGTGGTGGGGACGCGGTGGGCGGCGGGGATGCTCTGGCCCGGGCCTGGGCCGATGGAGATAAAGCCGGGGTAGGCCGCGGTGCCCTCGCCTCGGAGGCGGGCGCGGTAGAGGAGCGCCTTGTTGAACCAGCGTTGGGGATCGCATTCGGGCAAGGCCGCCGTCTCCAAGCCCTCGATCCCCTCTAAATCAGGCATCGCTCGCCAAGGGGGGCTGCTGCACCTTGCTCCACAGTGGCCCAGCTGGCCGTTGAGCGGCCCCTCATCGCAGATCTCATCGCCCTCGCGCACGCCGTTGCCGCAGGTCGAGGCGGCGGCGTCTGGGCTGAGGGCGTCTGGGCTGAGGGCGTCTGGGCTGAGGGCGTCTGGGCTGAGGGCGTCTGGGCTGAGGGCGTCTGGGCTGAGGGCGTCTGGGCTGAGGGCGTCTGGGCTGAGGGCGTCTGGCT
>JAHJCH010000291.1 GCA_018813065.1 Myxococcota bacterium | reverse complement strand
TGACGCGGCGGCGCGCTGACCGGCGCGCTGTGACGCGGCGGCGCGCTGACCGGCGCGGCGTGACGTGGCGGCGCGCTGACGGCCTCAAAGGGCTTCTCGACGATCCCGTCCGAGTCCTGCTTCTGCTTGCGTGAGATGCTGTAGTAGCCGCCTTGTGGGCGCTTCTCGCGCTTGATCATATAGACGCCGGAGTCGCCCGCGCGGCTGGCGCTGTGCGGCGAGGCGCGATGTGGCTGCTCGATGAGCGGCGACTCCAGCGCGCTCGTGCGCTCGATCTCGGAGAGGGGCGAGGCGCGACGTGGGGGCGCGCCGCCAGCCTTGGCGGCCTCATCCTCAAGGCGCTGACGGACCGCGTCCCCATCAAAGGTGAGCGTCTGAGAGAGGTAGCCTTGGATCTCGGCCTGAGAGGCGCCGGGCGGCGGTGGCGGCGGCGCGGCGCCCTCCTCGGCGGCCCGCTCCAGGTTACGGCGCAGGGCGGCGCCGTCGAAGTTGAGGGTCTGAGAGAGGTAGTCGGTGATCTCCCCCACGGAGGGCTGCTTGGGCAACAGCGAGTCCAGATCGGCCAGCGCCATCGGGGCCACCTCACCCGACTGAACCTGCGTCTCGACCATCGCCCGCACCGCGCGAGCGTTAAAGGGCTTCGTGCCCGCGCCGCTGAAGCCCACGGTGCTGGTGATCCCTGGTGGAGCATCGACGCGCGGCGCGCTCGACGCGGACCGGAGCGTGATCCACTCTGTGCCGTTGAACTCCACCAGATCAGCCGTCACGCCCAAGCTCACGAACACATCCGCGAACTCATTGGCCTCATCCAAGGCCAAGCGCTTGACCGCCACGAGGCCCTCATCGAGCTTCGCCGCCAGCTGAGTCGGGCTCTGCGCGATCAGGGGCGCGACCATACCCGCGAGGTCTTCAGCCGACTCAGGGGCGCCCTTGGGTCTGCGAATACGCACACCAAAGCGCGTGGCGTCTCTCTCCATCACCTCTCCTTTGGCGGGCAGGATACTACAACCGCGAGCAGAGTAAAGCGCGCGATCCCCACAACGCCCTCTCATCCGCGAGGAGGCGTCGCGCCCCATGAAGACGAGCCTTGGCGATCACACCTTAAGGCCGGGTGGGGCGCTCATCTCCATCGTGACATGGGGGAGCCCTGCGTCCATAAACACCGCGTTTGATCGGCGCACAAAGCCTAACTTTTGGTACAGACCCTCGATATAGACCTGTGAATCCAGACGAATTGGAAACCATTGATGCGCGATTGCATCTTGGATCATATACTCTAATAGCTTCTTTGATATCCCTTGGCCACGATATTCTTCTAAAACCGCCACGCGCTGCAATTTGATATAGCCATTGGCGAAGAAGTAGCGCGCGGTGCCCACAGGTACACCATCTACTAAGACGATATAGTGACGACAGAGATCATCGAGCCCGTCAACCTCACGGTTAATCGGAACCCCCTGCCCGATGACAAAGACGTGATGACGGATAAACAAGCACCGCGCCATCTGCGCCGCGTCCTTCACGACTGAGATCGAAACCAAGCGCGCCTCCTCTCAACATTCGACTCAACCACCCGCGCGAGCGCGGCCCCTCTTGTAAACCAGAGCGGGGGTGTCGCGTCGAGGCTGTGCTGCCTCAACAGGCCTTCTTTCCCGCCTCGATTTAAGGCATCCTCTGCTGTCTTCGGTTCGCGTGAGGGAGCATGGAGTTTCGAGAAGTCACTGCCAGGCGACGCGCCCTCGTTATCGAGGCGCTTGAGGGGCGACGCGCGCTGATCCCAGCGGGGCGACCCCACGCGCGCAACTACCCCGCCAATCGCTACCCCTTTCGAGCCAGCAGCCACTTCCTCTACCTTGTCGGCTGCGCCGCGCCAGGCGCCTTCCTCTACCTTGATCGTGGCGGCGAGGCGACGCTCTTTATCGAGCCCCAGGCGCCGGGGGACGCCATGTGGCATGGCCCCGCGCCGAGCTTCGCCGCTTGGGCCAGCCGCACAGGGATCGTCACGCGGCCCCTCGACGCGCTGCGCCAGGCCCTCGACGGCCCCACGGCCACGCTGCCGGCGATGGACTGCGCCACGCGCGCCGAGCAAGCCCAGCTGTTGGAGCGGCCCATCGACCTCAACCGCCTCGATCCCATCGATGAGCCGCTGGCCGACGCCCTGATCCAAGCGCGGCTGATCCACGATAAGGCCGCCATCCGCCAGCTGCGCGCCGCCGCCGCCGTCACCTCCGAGGCCCACCGCGCGGCCATGCGCGTGACCCGGCCAGGGCTCAACGCTTGGGCCATCCGCGCCTCGGTCGAGGCGACCATGACGCGGTGGGGGATGGGCACCGCGTTCCCCACCATCGCCACCACGCGCGGCGAGATCCTGCACAACGAGGGCTATGATGATCCGCTGCGGGCGGGTGATCTGCTCCTCCTCGACGCGGGGGCCGAGGGGCCGGAGGGCTGGGCGGGGGACGTCAGCCGCACCTGGCCCGTCTCCGGGCGCTTCAGCGGCCCTCAGCGCGATCTCTACACGGTGGTCCTCAACGCCCAAGCCGCCGCCCTCGCGCTCGCCCACCCTGGCGTGCGCTACCGCGACGTACACATGGAGGCGGCCGCCGCGCTGCTGGCGGGGCTGGTGGCGCTGGGCATCTTCAAGGGCGATGTTCAAGAGCTGCTGGCCGATGACGCCCACGCCCTCTTCTTCCCCCATGGCGTCGGTCACCTGCTGGGGCTCGACGTACACGACATGGAGGATCTCGGCGATCGCGCGGGCTACGCGCCGGGGTGGAGCCGCTCCACGCGCTTTGGGCTCAGCGCCCTGCGGCTGGATCGCGTCCTTGAGCCGGGGATGGCCATCACCATCGAGCCGGGCTTCTATCAGGCCCCCGCCATCGTCAATCACCCGGAGATCCGCGCCCGCGTCGGCGACCGGCTGCGCCTTGATGTCCTCGCCCGCTACCAAGACGTGCGGGGCATCCGCGTTGAGGACGACGTGCTGATCACCCCCCAGGGCGCCGAGATCCTCACCAACGCGCCCAAGACACTGCGGGGGATCGAGGCGATCGTCGGCGCGGGAGAAGAGGCGCGATGATCTGGCTCTATGGCATCTTGGCGGGCTACCTCGCAGGCAGCCTGCCCACGGGCGTCCTCATTGGGCGCTTCACCGGCGTCGATCCTCGGCGCAAGGGCAGCGGCAACATCGGCTTCTCCAACGTCCTGCGCACGCAGGGGCGGCGCTGGGGCCTCGTGGCGTTGCTGATCGACGTCAGCAAGGGCGCGCTGCCGGTCTACCTCAGCCGCCATGACCCTGATCTGGCCGCCGCCGTCGGCCTCGCGGCGGTGCTGGGCCACTGCTTCCCGATCTGGCTGCGCTTTCGTGGCGGCAAGGGCGTGGCGACGGCCTTCGGCGTGATGCTGGCGTTCGCCCCGGCCATCGCCTTCGTCACCGCCGCGCTGTGGCTGGTCTTGACGACCCTGACGCGCGTGCCCACCTATGGCAGCCTCGCCGCCGCCGTCGGCTTTATCCTGCTCACCCGCCTCGACGCCCAGCCCGAGGCCGTTCAAGGGTTGAGCGTGATCATGGGCCTGATCATCCTGGCCCGCCACCGCGTCAACCTCCAGCGTCTGTGGGCCAAGCCCGCCCCCGCCGTCCCAGCCCAGCGCAAGCAGCGCAAGCGCCAGACCGCCGAGACGCGCGCGCGTCGCAAGGCCCGCCGCGCTGGCTGAGGGCTTTAGATCAGCGCCGCCAACATGGGGGTGACGCGCTCGATCAGCCAAAACGCCGCCAGCCCGCCGATCAGGTAGATCAAGCCCACGCGCGCGAAGCGTCGTAGGCGTGGGGCCGTCACCGCCTCGGCGATGACCCACGCCGCGCCGATAAAGAGCAGCTGCCCCGCCTCCACGCCCAGGTTAAAGAGCGCCAGCGCGGCGGCGGTGTGCTCCAGCGGCAAGCCGATCTCCACCAAGGCGCCCGCGAAGCCAAAGCCGTGGAGGAGCCCACAGGCCAAGGCGAAGCGCCAAGGCGCGCCGATCGCCTGCCCCGCCTCGGCCTCGCGCAGCAGCGCGCGGGCGAGGATGAGGATGCTGAGGGCGATGGCCGCCTCGACGGGCGCCGAGGGCAGGGCGAAGAGGCCCAGGGCGGCGAAGGCCAAGGTGACGCTGTGGCCGAGCGTGAAGGCCAGGGTCGTCCAGGTCAGCGCCCGCCACCGCCCGGCCACGAGCAGGAACAAGCCAAAGACAAAGGCCAGGTGATCGGGGCCGAATAAGATGTGCTCAACCCCGATGGGCAGGTAGCCCCAGACATCCAGGGCCACGTGATCCGCGCCCAGCGTCAGCGTCGGCGCGCGCCAGCTCACCACCGTGTCGGTGACGCGCCCATCGGCCCAGATCACCCGCGTCAGGACATCCGTCTCGCTCTGCGTGGCCCCCTCGACGTGCAGCGCGCCGCGCAGGCCCTCGGCGCAGTCGAGCGTGAAGGCGCGCAGCTCAAAGGTCGCCTCGCGGCGCACCTCCGCCGGCCCCCTCGGCGCGCAGCCTTGAGGCCAGGCCAAGCGCAGGGGCACCACCGCGCCATCCACCACCGGCGCGCGCAGGGTCGCCGTGGTGGGCGGCCCCGCCTGCAACGTGAGGTGCGCGGGGTGGAGCTGATGGGCCTCGGCGGCGCCGAGCAGCGCCAGGGCGATGAGCAGCGGCGCGGCGCGCATCACTCCAGCCCATCCTTGGTGACGACGCGCACCTCATATTGATCGAGGAGGGCGCGCTCAGCGGCCCTCAACGCCGCCTCGCGCCGCGCCGCGCGCCAGTCCGCGCGCAGCTGGGCCTCGATCACCGCGCGCGGGGGCACGCCGCCCGGCCCCAGCGGCCCACGGCGCACCCAATGGACCCCGCGCGCGCCGAGCACCGGCCCCACCCAGCGCCCCTCCGGGCAGGCCAAGACCGCCGCGCTGAAGCCCGCGCCGAAGTGATGGTCGATCTCCGCGGCCACGCGGTTGCGCGCGCGGCGCCCAAGAGGGAAGGGGTCATCGGCCTCGGGTGGGCTGGGCGAGAGGGCCGCCAGCAGCGCGCCGATCCAGCCACGCCGTGTGGCGTCGAAGAAGCGGTGCTCGAAGTTGAGGCGATCAGGGCGGCGATAGCGGGCGGGGTGGGCCTTGAGCCAAGCGTCCAGCGCGGCCTCATCGGGCGCCTCGACCCGCACCGTCGCCTCCATCACCGCGCGCATCCGCGCCACCAGCCGCGCTTGGATCACGGGATCGCCCTCATCGAGGCCTTGGGCCTTCGCCGCGCGATAGAGCGCCACGTCCAGGGCGCGCGCTGGGCTGCTGACTTCGATGATCTCAACCTCATCGCCCGCCGCCTGGCGTCGCTGCCCGAGGGCGTTGAGGCCAAACAGCGCGGCGCCGATCAGCGCGAACTGAAGGAAGGGCTCGTGGAGGGCGCGGCGCATCATCAACCTCGGGATCATTTGACGTGGCGCAGACTATCTGCCAGAGGGAGCGCTCATCAATTGCTGTTTAAGGAAACCTCAATGCGCAGCTTGATCCTTTGGGTGTTGCCGCTGCTCGTCGCCCTGGCTTGCAACACCTCTGATCCACGAGACACGGACGCGGAGGTGGGCATGGGCGACGTGGGCCAAGACGCCGCGCCCGCTCAAGACGCCACGCGAGACGCCGCGCCTGCTCAAGACGCCGCGCGAGACGCCGCTCAAGACGCCGCGCGAGACGCCGCGCCTGCTCAAGACGCCGCTCAAGACGCCGCGCGAGACGCCGCGCCTGCTCAAGACGCCGCTCAAGACGCCGCGCCCGCTCAAGATGCCGCTCAAGACGCCGCTCAAGACGCCGCGCCCGCTCAAGACGCCGCTCAAGACGCCGCGCCAGACGCCGCGCCTGCTCAAGACGCCGCGCCGGACGCTGTGCCCCCGCCTCCCCCCAGCGGCCACTTCACCGGCGCTGAGCTTCAATGCGATGATCTCGCCGCGCGCTTCGCCCCTGTCCGCGAGGCGCTGCGCGCCCAATTTGAGCCGGAGTGGTTTACGACCTACGAGGACTTCATCAACACCTTTGAAGACGAAGACGGCCTCAACCCAGACGCGGGCCGCGAGGCGGTCATGGTCGCCGCGCTGCTCGATGACAACGTCTACCCCTACTGCGTCCCCGCGCTGGAGCTGGCCGAGGCCCACCCCACCAACCCCATGTACCTCAACGGCGCCATTGTCTGCCTGATCCGGCTCGGCGAGCTGCCCCTCGCGGGCGCGCTCCTCGACTGCGCCCAGTCCATCGCCCCCGATCTGCACATCACCTATGAGAACGGGGCGGCCTGGCACGACGCCCAAGGTCAGACTGAGGCGGCGCTTGACGCCAAGCGCGCGGCCTGCGCCCTCGCCCCAGAGCCCAGCCACTGCAATCACAACGGCGCCGCCTACGCCGAGCAGCACGGCTTGCCCGAGGAGGCCGAGGCGTTCCGCGCGGGCATCGCCAGCAACTACCCCTGGGATAACGGCGATGGCACCAGCGGCGGCGGCGCGCCGCCCCGCACGGCGGTCTGTTGTAACTGCAATGACACCTTCTATGACGACTTGGGGGTCTGTATTGATGAGTGCCATGTCTCTTTGGGCTGCTTCACAGGCATCTGCACCCCCAACCTGGAGTGCTGCGGCGACAAGAGCCCATTTTCATTGGGGATTCAGCTCTGCTTTCCCCCCGCTGGCCCCGTCCAGGCGTGCATCGGCGGCGACACCACGGGCAACCTCGATGTCGCCGTGCAAGCCAACCTCGGCAGCCTGCTCACGGCGGGGGTGCGTGGCCGCCTCAGCTTAGGTCAACGCAGCGATGGCGGCGGGGGCAGCGGGGGTAACACCTCGATTGGCGTCTATGGCAATGTCTTGGGCGGCGCGGTGGGCGTCGATCTCGATCTCCCCAGCGGCAAGGTCTCCAACTCCGTGGGCGTCTCCTTCGGCGGCGTAGGCATCAGCCTGGGCCTGCCCGATCAAGACGGCTGGGATCACATCATTCAGTGTCTCTAGCGCCTCGACTGTGGCGTTGAGGCCGCCGCCGCCTGCGCGCAGGGCATGGAGGCCTGCTACGCGGGCTGCCAAGGCGATTGAGCCACGCCGATCCGACCATTCCGACTTGAGTGAGGACGCTTGACGCGCGCGCCGCGTGGTGAAACACAGGGGCGAGAGGAGGTGCCCATATGGCCCACTACCGTAAGCTCGCGCTCGCCTATCACCTTGAAGGACGACCAGGCAAGCTCAAGGTCACGCCCACGAAGCCCTGCGTCACGCAGCGGGATCTCTCCTTAGCCTATACACCGGGGGTCGCTGAGCCCTGCCTCGACATCGCCGCCAACGTCGAGGACGTCTTCAAGTACACCAACAAGGGCAACCTCGTCGCCGTCGTCTCCAACGGCACCGCCGTGCTGGGCCTCGGCGACATCGGCCCCGAGGCGGGCAAGCCGGTCATGGAGGGCAAGGGCGTCCTCTTCTCGCGCTTCGCCGACATCGACGTCTTTGATATTGAGATCGACAGCAAGGACATCGATGAGATCGTCCGCTTCTGCGAGATGCTGGCCCCCACCGTGGGCGGGATCAACCTCGAAGACATCGCCGCGCCGGACTGCTTTGACATCGAGGCGCGCCTGATCGAGTCCCTCGACATCCCCGTCTTCCACGATGATCAGCACGGCACGGCGATCATCAGCGGCGCGGGGCTGATCAACGCCCTCGACATCGTGGGCAAGGCCATCGATCAGGTGAAGATCGTCTTCAACGGCGCGGGCGCGGCGGGCCTCGCCTGCTGCCAACACTTTATGAACCTGGGGGTCAAGCGCGAGAACCTGCTGTTATGCGACTCGCGCGGGGTCATCTACCAAGGGCGCTCGGGGATCAACCGCTACAAGGCGCCCTTCGCCGTCGAGACCGAGGCGCGCACGCTCGCCGACGCCATGCGCGGCGCCGATGTCTTCTGCGGCGTCAGCGTCAAGGACGTGGTCACGCCTGAGATGGTCGCCTCCATGGCCGCAGATCCCATCATCTTCGCCATGGCCAACCCCGATCCTGAGATCACCTACGAGGCGGCCACCGCCGTGCGCGGCGATCTGATCATGGCCACGGGCCGATCGGACTACCCCAACCAGGTCAACAACGTCCTGGGCTTCCCCTTTATCTTCCGAGGCGCCCTCGACGTGCGCGCCAGCAAGATCACCACGCGGATGAAGATCGCCGCCACCCACGCGCTGGCGGATCTCGCCCGCGAGGATGTCCCCGAGGTCGTCTCCCGCGCCTATCAGGGGCGCCAGCTGCACTTTGGCCGTGAGTACATCATCCCCACGCCCTTTGATCCGCGCGCCCTGGTGTGGGTCTCCATCGCGGTGGCCCGCGCGGCGGTGGAGGACGGCGTGGCCCGCCAGCCGATCACCGACTGGGAGGCCTACCGCGCCCACCTGGAGACCAAGCTTGATCCCACGCGCTGGCTGGTGAGCACCACGCTGAGGGAGCTGCAACGCGAGGCGCAGATCCCGCGCATCGTCTTCCCGGACGGCGACTCCACGCGGGTGATCCGCGCGTGCAGCGAGCTGGCCCGCGACGGGGTCTGCAAGCCGGTGATCCTCGGCGAGCCGGAGCTGATCAAGGCCATGGCGGACAAGCTGGAGGTGGACGTCGGCGGCTGCGAGCTGCTCAACCCCTACACCATGGACACGGAGCGCTACGCCCAGGCCCTCTTTGAGCAGCGCCAGCGCAAGGGCATGACGCTACAGGGCGCGCGGGTGGAGCTGCGCAGCCCCAACACCCTGGGGGCGGCGCTGGTGCAGTGGGACGGCGCCGACGGCATGGTCTCGGGCGCGCTGCACCACTACAGCTGGACGGTGCGCCCGGCCTTAGAGATCGTGGGGCTGCGCGAGGGCGTCAGCACCTGCTGTGGGGTCCACGTCATGCTCTGGGACCAGCGCACGGTCCTCTTCGTGGACACGGCGATCAACCCCAGCCCCACGGCGGAGATGCTGGCCGACTTCGCGGTGATGGGCGCTGAGCTGGCGCGCACGCTCCACCTCGATCCCAAGATCGCCTTCCTCTCCATCTCCAACTTCGGCAGCTACAAGGCGGGGGCGACGTCGCGGATTCAGCAGGCGCTCAAGCTGGCCCAAGCGCGGCTGCCCGATGTCCCCATCGACGGCGAGATGCAAGCCGACACGGCGGTCTCTCCGGAGATCAGCGCCGAGTGGTTCCCCTTCTCCAAGATCCAAGGCGACGCCAACGTCTTGATCTTCCCCACGCTCTGCGCGGGCAACATCGCCTATAAGCTGTGCAGGGAGCTGGGCGGGGCGCGCAGCATCGGCCCGATCTTGATGGGGCTGGCCAAGCCGATCAACATCCTCCACCGCACCGCCTCCGTGGAGGAGATCGTTGATATCACAGCGATCACCGCGCGGCGCTGGCAGCTACAGCGGGCTTGAAAAGATCAGCCTGACAGGCGAGGCGTCGGGCATTAGCATGGGCCCATGAAGTCACCACTCCACGAGGCGACCCGCGCGCTGCTCCTTGAGCTGAGCAGCAGCGCGTCGCGCTCTCGCAATCAACACTTCGAGCTGTATGAAGACGCTCACGCCCGTGAGGCTCGCCGGATCCATCGCTACCTTGAGAGCCTCGCCGAAGATCTCAAGGCGCACCCGAGCCACGCCCGCTTGATCGAGGACACGCTTGGGGGCTTTACGCTGCGCGTCGAGTACCCGGAGATCCGAGGGAGACGAGAAGCGCACCTCAGCGACTTCGAGCTGCATGTGCTCTTGAAGCATCACCCGTGGATCGCCCCCCTGGTGGGGCTCGATATGAGCCCAGAAAAAAGCCACGCCCAGGGCTAAGCCGCCTCCCTCTCAACGACGCCCCCCGCCCAACCAGCACCAACGAATCCGCCCGCCCTGGCCCGAGCCTTTTCATCCACGCGCTTTTGAACGATAGTCGCCCCGTCAACGGAGGGGGATGCATGGCGTCAGCGACCGCGACGATCAATCAATGGAGGTGGCGCGTCTTCGCGGCCACTTGGGCCTCATACGCGGGCTTCTACTTCTGCCGAAAACCCTTCTTTATCGTAAAGTCGGCGCTCAACGAGGAGCTGGGCTGGAGCCCGACGCTCCTGGGCGCCATCGGCACGCTCTACCTGCTCTCCTACGCCATCGGTCAGTTTATCGCGGGCTGGGGGGGCACGCGCTTTGGCCCGCGCCGTCTCTTGCTGCTGGGCATGGGCGTCTCGATCCTCTCCGGTGTTGCCTTTGGCTTGACCAACTCGTGGATGACCTTCGGCGCCTTTATGGTCCTCAACGGCCTCGCCCAAGCGACGGGCTGGTCGGGCAACGTCGCCAGCATCGCGCCGTGGTTTCGCCGCCAAGAGCGCGGCACGGTCATGGGCTTTTGGACCACGAACTATCAAGTCGGCGGGGTCGCGGCCAACGCCCTCGCCGCTTGGATTTTGGGCATCTATGGCTTCCGCTACGCCTTCTTCAGCGGCTCAGTCGTGCTCTTAGCTGTTTGGGCATTTTTCTTCTTTAATCAACGAGATAAGCCCGAGGATTTGGGCTTTGCTTCGCTCGAAGAGCAAGAGAAGCCGCCCGAGCTGAGCTTAGTCAAAGCGCCGCGCCAAGAGAGCGCCCTTAAGTGGGACCAAGGCGTGTTGACCAATGTGCTGCTCGTCGGCGTTTTTTATTTCTTTGTCAAGTTCGTGCGCTACGCGATTTGGTCCTGGACGCCTTTCCTGCTCCACAGGGACTTTGATATGACGATGGCCGACGCGGGCTACCTCTCCACGGCCTTTGACCTCGCGGGCATCGCCGGCGCCATCAGCATTGGCTACCTCTCAGACAAGCTCTTTAAGGGGCGGCGGGTGAGGATCAGCTTTATCTTTATCGTCCTGATGGCGGCCTCAACGGGTGTCCTCTATCTCTTTGGGGGCCAGAGCCTCATCCTCTTCGGCGTCAGCATCGGGCTCGTCGGCTTCACCCTCTACGGCCCCGACGCGCTCATGACCGGCGCGGGGGCCATCGAGGTGGGCTCTCTGCGCGGCGCGGCCATGGCGGCGGGGATCATCAACGGGATGGGCTCCTTTGGTGGGGTGCTCCAAGAGCTGCTCTTGGGCCGCGTCCTTGAGGGGCGCGGGGCGGGCGCGGTCTTCACCATGCTGCTGATCGCCGCCGTCCTCGCCGCCCTGGCCCTCAGCGCGCTGCTCCTGCGGATGCGCGGCCAAGAGGAGCTTTAGCGCCACGCCGAGGCTTGACGCCCCCGCCTCCCCTCGCTACCTTCGAGCCCCATCGCGGCTGCTGCGCGATCCCCTCAGACGACCACGGCCCGCCGACCTCGGCGCGGCTCCACCCGCACAAAACCTGAGAGCCAAGCAGCCGATGATCCCCCACACGCCAACACGCTTGATCCGCGCCCTCCGCCGCGACGGGCTCGACGCCGCCCAGACCCCGTGGGGCTGGCGCGCCCGCCGCCTCGACGCCCACCCCGACACGCCGGACGCCGAGGTCCTCCTGCCCGCCGCGCTGCCGCTGGAGG
>JAHJCH010000030.1 GCA_018813065.1 Myxococcota bacterium | reverse complement strand
TTGGGCGCGGACTCGGCGCGGGCGCGGGCGGCCTTGGCGGCCTTGGCGGCCCACGGCTGGGGGGATGAGGCGCTCTATCTTGCGCTGCTGGAGGGCCGCGATCGAGGGCGGCGCTTGGCGGCGCTGCGTGGCCTGGCGGCCTGCGCCTCGCCCACGGTGTACCTGCGCGCGATCCTGCGCTGCTTGGAGGATGAGCGGCGCGTGGAGGTCGAGGTGGGCTTGACGCGGCGCTTGGCCCAGGCGGTGATCCCCGCCGAGGTGGCCGCGGAGGTGGCGCGAGCCCTGGCCCGGCGCTTGGGCCACGCCCACCCCAAGATCCATGAGGCGGCGACCCAAGGTCTGCGGCGCGGCGGCCCAGCGGCCCTCCACGCCTTGCATCAGGCCGCTCGTCACGCCCGCCCCGATCAGCGCGCGCGCTATACGACGTTGATTGAGGCCATCGAGGGGGCGTGAGGAATGGGCGCCCCCCTCGAACGGTTGACCGCGCGCACCTCACCGGATACCTTGCGCGCCACCCGGACATAGCCCCCCCCCGGAGGAGTGATGGAAGAGCGGATCATCAGCCAGCGATTGGCCAAAGCCGAGGCGATGCGCGCCGATGGCGAGAACCCATACGCCAATGACTTCGTGGTCAAAGACCTCGCCGGCGAGATCCACTCGAAGCACGCCGAGCTGACCTTGGAGGCCCTGGAGGCCACGCCCATCCCCGTCTCCATCGGCGGGCGCGTGATGGCCATTCGTAAGTTCGGTAAGATGCGCTTCCTGTCGATTCAGGATCGATCCGGGCGTATCCAGGCGAATTTATTTAAGAATCTGACGCCCTCGCCCGACTTTGAGCGCGGCAATGCGCTGGACGTGGGCGACATCGTGGGCGTGGAGGGGCGCTTGATGCGCACCCGCGCCGGTGAGCTGTCGATCTTGGTGGAGGGCCTGCGCTTGCTCACCAAGTCCATGCGCCCTCTGCCTGAGAAGTGGCATGGTTTGACCGACGCGGCCACCCGTTATCGGCAACGCTATGTGGATCTGATCGTGAATGAGGACGTGCGCAATATCTTTAAGGTGCGCGCGCAGGTCCTTCGCTATATCCGCCGCTTCCTCGATGAGCGTGATTATCTTGAGGTGGAGACGCCCATCCTTCAGCCCCTCTACGGCGGGGCGAACGCGCGGCCCTTTAAGACCCATCACAACACGATGGATATGGATCTTTATCTGCGCATCGCCCCCGAGCTGAACCTGAAGCGGCTCGTCGTGGGGGGCCTCCACCGTGTCTATGATCTCAACCGCTGTTTTCGTAATGAGGGGATCTCCACCCGCCATAACCCCGAGTTTACGCTCTTGGAGTTCTATCAGGCGTTTGCGACTTATCAGGATCTGATGGAGATGACCGAGGATCTGCTCCACGGCGTCGTGATGGAGATCCACGGCGCGGCGTCCATCACCTATGGCGAGCACACCCTCGACTTCACGCGGCCCTTTAGGCGGATCTCCATTTATGAGGGCCTCGTCGCGCACGCGGGGCTCACCGAGGCGCAGCTTCATGATCGTGAGGCGCTCTTGGCGGCCGCCCGCCGCTATGAGATCCCCAAGGCCGATCAGCTGGATGTGGGGCATCTTCAGCTTGAGGTGTTTGAGGCCGCAGCAGAGCATCTCCTGATTCAGCCGACCTTCGTCACCGACTTTCCCCTCTCTGTCTCGCCCCTCTCCCGTCGTAAGGACAGCGATCCCAACCTGGTGGATCGCTTTGAGCTGTATGTGGCCGGTCGCGAGCTGGCCAATGCCTTTAGCGAGCTGAATGATCCCGTCGATCAGCGCGGCCGCTTCGAGGCGCAGGTGGAGGCGGGTAAGGGCGGCGATGAGGAGGCCCACCCCATGGATGAGGACTATGTGCGCGCCTTGGAGTACGGCCTGCCCCCCACGGCGGGGGAGGGCATCGGTGTTGATCGCCTCGTGATGCTCCTGACCAACAGCGCCTCCATCCGCGAGGTGATCCTCTTCCCCCTCCTACGACCGGAAGCCTAAACAGCGTGCTCTTCACCCGCGCCTATGAGGGCCTGCTGGGCTGGCGGTATCTGCTGCGCCAAGCCCGGTCCTATCACGTCCTGCTCGTGGGCCTCGGCCTCCTCATCCTCGGCGCGACCTTGGCGGGCGGGGGCGTCTTTTGGCAGCACAACCAGCCAGAGGGCTTTGATCTCTTCGGCGTGATGTCCCCCACCACCCAGGCCCTCCTCGCCCTCGGCGGTGGCTTGGCGGTCATCGGCGCCTGCGTCACCTTCTTTGGCCTGCTCAACGTCTTCCTCACCGTCTTCGCCTCCTTCAGCACCTTTATGATCACCATCGGCGTCGCTGAGGTGATCTTGGTCCTGGGCGTGATGAACGGCTTTCAAGGGGATCTGCGGGCCAAGATCATCGACACCTACGCCCATGTCATGATCGAGCCCGCTCAGCACGGCGCCCATCTCTCGGATTATCGCGCCTTGGCTTCGGCGGCCCGTCAGGTGGAGGGCGTGGTGGGCGCCAGCCCTATCCTGGAGGCGGAGATCATGCTCAGCGCGCCGTCGAACCTCTCGGCGGTGATCCTCAGCGGCGTTGATCTGGCGTCCTTGGCGGAGACGAACCACCTGGCGCGTCACTTAGAGGAGGCCGCCCGCTGCCCGCCGCCCTTGGACGGTGAGGCCAAGGGGCCGTGTAAGCGCTGGCGAGGTGAGCTGCGCTTCCTTCAAGATCCCTACACGCTGGATGAGGCGCTGATCGCGCGAGCGGGCCTCGATCCACGCCGCGTCAGCCGCCCCACCGCGCCCCCGCCGCCCCCCCTCGGCGATCCCATGATGCCCTTCCCCGCCCCAGCTCAGGCCGCGCCAGGGCCGCCGCCCTCCTTCTTCGCCGGGGTGGAGCTGCGGCGCAACCTGGGCCTGTGGCCGGGCGAGACGCTCAACGTCATCTCCCCGCAGGGGGATCTCGGCCCCAACGGGCCAATCCCCAAGAGCCGGCCCTTTCGCGTGGCGGGCTTCTTTGAGTCGGGGATGCTGCTCTTTGACAGCAAGCTCATCTACGCCACGCTGCCCGATGTGCAGCGCTTCTTGGGCCTGGAGGACGTGGCGGGGGCCATCCAGATCCGCGTCGAGGACTTAGAGGAGGCCCGCCTCGTGCGCGATCGCCTCCGCGTGGCCCTGGCGGGGCGCGATCTCAAGATCACCGACTGGCAGGCGCGTAACCGCAGCTTGTTCAGCGCCTTGAAGCTGGAGAAGATCGCCATGTTTTTGGTGCTGAGCATCAACATCCTGCTGGCGGCTTTCTCGATCACCAGCACCCTGGTGATGACCATCATCGAGCGCAAGCGCGAGGTGGCGATCTTGATGGCGATGGGCTCCTCCCACGCCGCGATCCTGCGCATCTTTATGAGCCAAGGGGCCTTCACCGGCGCGCTGGGGAGCCTGCTGGGCGCGATCATCGGCTTATCGGGGGGCCTGGCGCTGTCGCGCTTTGGCTTGCCCCTCAACACCGAGGTCTACTACATCTCCGCGATCCCCATCGACGTTCGGGTCATCGACGTGCTCTCGATCATCCTCGTGGCGCTCCTCGTCAGCCTCCTCTCTACCGTCTATCCGGCGCTCTACGCCTCGCGGCTGCGCCCCGTCGAAGGGCTCAACAAGCAATGACCTCCCCCCTGCTGCAAGTCCGCGGGCTGAAGAAATCCTTTGAGCATCAAGGGCGGCGCATCGAGGTGCTGCGTGGGCTTGATCTGGACATCGCCGTCGGCGAGCGCATCGCGGTCTTGGGCACCTCGGGGGCAGGTAAGAGCACGCTGCTCAACGTGCTGGGCACCCTCGACTTACCCACCGAGGGGCAGATCTGGTTTGAGGGTCGAGATCTCCTCACGCTCAGCGCCAAGCAGCTGGCCGCCTTTCGCAATCAGCAGATCGGCTTTATGTTTCAGTTCCACCACCTCCTCCCCGAGTTTACGGCCCTGGAGAACGTGATGATGCCCGCGCTCATCGCCCGCCGGGCCAAGGCCGAGGCGGCGGCGGAGGCGCGTCAGCTCCTCGACGCGGTGGGCCTCAAGGATCGCCTCACCCACCGCCCCGGCGAGCTGAGCGGCGGCGAGCAGCAGCGCGTGGCCCTGGCCCGCGCCCTGGTCGGGCGCCCCGCCCTCCTCCTCGCCGATGAGCCCACGGGCAACCTCGACAGCCAGACAAGCGCGGGCATCCACGCCCTGTTCGATCAGGTCAACGCTGAGTTCAACACCGCCCTCTTGGTGGTGACGCACAACCAAGACCTCGCCCAGCGGATGCCACGCCGCATCTTTATGCACGACGGCCTGCTCCGCGAGGAGGCGACCGCATGAGGCGCCTCGCCTTGCTCCTCGCCGGCCTCTGGCTGGCGCCCACGCTGGCCCCAGCGCAGCCGATGGGCCTCAACGTGGACGCCGTCGAGGTCCAAGGCAACCGCCGCTCAGAGATCGAGGCCATCTTGAGCGTGGCCCAGACCCGCGCTGGCGCCCCCCTCGACAAGCTCAAGCTCCGCAGCGACATCAAGGCCATCTTCCGCCTCGGCTTCTACAGCGACGTCCGCGCCCAGCTCAGCGAGCGCGAGGGCCGCTGGGTGCTGACCTTCGTCGTCGAGGAGAAGCCCTCCATCCGCGAGATCCGCTTCGAGGGCAATGATGAGCTGGAGGAGGAGGAGCTGACCGATGTGGTCGATCTCAAGGCCTTCGGCGTCTTGGATCGGGCCAAGGTCAACCGCAACGCCGAGAAGATCAAGGCGCTCTACGTCGAGAAGGGCTACTTCCTGGCCGAGATCAACTGGCGCTTTGATCCGCAGGCCGATAACACCGTGGATGTGGTCTTCCTCATCAATGAGAAGCAGGAGATCAAGGTCGCGCGCATCACGGTGGTGGGCAATGAGGCCGTCTCAGATGAGACGATCAAGGAGAACATCGAGACGCGCGAGGGCGGCGGGATGGCCGTCCTCTCCGGCGGGGGCACCTTCAGCGAGGAGGGCTTTGAGCGCGACATCCTGCGGATCAATCAGATCTACTATGATCGCGGCTATATCAAGGCCCGCGTCGGTGATCCCAGCGTTCAACTCAGCGCAGATCGCAGCCAGATCTTTATCACCATCCCCGTCGAGGAGGCCGAGCGCTTTAAGAACGGCACCATCGACATCAGCGGCGACTTCTTGCGCCCCAAAGAAGAGCTGATGGACAAGGTGACGATGAAGGAAGGGGCCTGGTTTAGCTCTACAGATCTACGCGATACGATCAATAACATCGGTGAGATCTACAAGGATGAGGGCTACGCCTACGTCAACGTCGTGCCCAATACAATGGTGGATGACGACGCCAAGAAGGTGGATCTGATCATCGACATCGCTCAAGGCGAGAAGGTGCGCTTTGGTCGCATCCGCGTGGTGGGCAACACCCGCACCCGCGATAAGGTGATCCGCCGCGAGCTGCGCGTCTATGAGGGCGAGCTGTACTCCTCCTCGGGGCTGCGCCGCTCCCAGCGCTTGGTGACCCGCCTGGGCTTCTTTGAGACGGTCAACATCACCACGCACCCCAGCGGCGATGATCGCACCATGGATGTGTTGGTTGAGGTTAAAGAGAAGCCAACAGGGACATTCCAGGTCGGCGCGGGCTTCTCTTCGTTTGAGAGCTTCGTCGGTCAAGCGCAGATCGCCCAGAATAACCTCTTTGGGCACGGTCAAAGCCTGAGCTTTATGGCCACCCTGTCTAAAGTGCGTACGATCGCCAATGTGCAGTTCTCGGATAACTATTTCCTCGACACCAAGGTGCGCTTTGCCATCAACCTGTTTCGTTTTGAGACGTCATATCAGGACTTTACGCGCAAGAGCCTCGGTGGAGATCTCACCCTGGGTTATCCGCTTGGGGATGATTGGAGCGTGGCCGGGACGTATACGTTGGAGGACGTGGACGTAGAGCAGGGCGGCTATAACGCCAATACGGGCGGGACGACCGCCAACCTCTTTGGCGATGGCATCACCAGCAGCCTGCGCTTGAGCCTGTACTATGACACCCGCAATAACCGCCTCTTCCCCAGCTCTGGGTGGTTTATCAGCGGCAGCGTCGAGGAGGCCAGCGAGTACTTCCTCTCTGAGAATCTGTTCACGCGCTACCGCTCAAGGGCGCGATATTACTACGATTTGGGCTGGAATATCACGCTCAAGCTCAACTCCGAGTGGGGCTTGATCACCAGCCCTGAGCGCACGGGCGTGCCCATCTATGAGCGCTTCTTCGTCGGCGGGCCGCTGTCGGTGCGCGGCTTTCGCCGCAACACGCTGGGGCCAGAGATCGACGTGCCCGACAGCGTGCGCCCCGACGCGGCGACGGCGGGCTTTAACATTGGCGGCACGGAGCAGCTGATCCTCAACGCGGAGCTGGAGTTTCCGGTCTTTCAAAAGGTGGGCATCCGTGGCGTCGTC
Organism: Myxococcota bacterium; assembly: GCA_018813065.1. Classification (GTDB taxonomy): domain Bacteria; phylum Myxococcota_A; class Bradymonadia; order UBA7976; family UBA1532; genus JAHJCH01. The sequence goes on along the minus strand of JAHJCH010000030.1, from coordinate 13,020 downwards.
TTCGCCGACTTCGGCAACGCATTTCAACGCGAAGACGCGTGGTCGGATAAGTTCGATCAGATGCGCAGCGCCTGGGGCCTCGGGATTCGTTGGTTCTCCCCCATCGGACCGCTTCGCTTTGAGTGGGGCTTCCCATTAGAGCCCCTGCCGGGCGAAGAGACCTCTGTGTTTGACTTCTCCATCGGCAACTTCTTCTAAAATAAACCTAAAGGAGCCTCTTCATGCGCACATCCGTCCTGATCGTCCTCGCCCTCTTGGGCCTCGTCACCACGGCCAGCGCCAAGCTCGCCTTCGTCGATATGCAGCGCGCGCTGCTGGAGGTGGAGGAGGGCAAGACGGCCAAGGCGAGCCTGGAGAAGATGAAGAAGAGCCGCCAACAAGAGCTGGACACCCGCCAAGATGAGCTGCGCAAGCTCAAGGAGAGCTTCGACGCGCAGAAGGAGTTTATGAAGGCGGATGTGCGCGCGCAAAAGGAAGAGGAGTTTCGCCAAAAGCTCGGCGAGCTTCAAATGACCTACTCCAAGCTTCAGCGCGAGCTGGTCAGCGAGGAGGCCAAGCTCACCAAGACAATCTTTGGCAAGATGGCGGGCATCTTGGAGGATCTGGGCAAGGAGGGCGACTATGAGATGATCCTTGAGAAGACCGAGTCGTCGATCCTCTGGGCGCCGCAGAGCTTGGACCTGACCAATGAGCTGATCCGCCGCTATAACCGGCTGAAGGGCGAGAGCAAGGGCAAGAAGGGTAAGAAGGGCAAGAAGGGTAAGAAATAGGCTCAGGGCGTCAACGCGCGGGCCAACATCGGCAGCGAGCGGCGATAACGATAGCTGATGCCGCGATGCCCCCCATCAAACTCCTCATAGTGATGCGCCACCCCCGCCTGCTCAAGCCGCTGCTTTAGCACCCGGTTGCCATACTGAAGGTGGTATTCATCGTGGCGCCCGACGTCGATGTAGATCTGACGCAGCGCGCGCAGGGCGTCTTGGTGACGCGCCACGAGCCGCACAGGGTCGCGCTCAAGCCAGCGAGCGAAGACGGCCTCATCCAACACCCCCGTCTCTTGATCAAAGGGCAGATCGAAGCCATGAGGCGCGCTGGGGTTGGGGCTGTAGAAGGCGCTCATGGCCACCACGTTGGCGACGGGGAAGGCCCAGCCCGGGAGCTGGTCATAGCCACGCCATGTCTCCAGCCAGCGGGTTAGCCCGCCGACCCGCAGCAGGCCGCCAGCGGCGTGGGGGAAGTCCGCCTGGTAGCAGTAGTTGAAGTAGGTGTCACCGGCGTGGCTGGCGATGGCGCTGAAGTGCTCGGCGCGCTCCAACCCCATCATCAGCGCGCCGTAGCCGCCTGAGCTGCTGCCAAAGACGCCGCGCCCCTCGCGACCCTGAATGACCGGAAAGCGCGCCTCCACCCAGGGGATCAGCTCCTGGCAGATGTGCGAGGCCCAAGGGCCGACGGCGGGCGAGTCGATGTACTGGTTGCCGCCCAGCGCGGTCATGCCATCGACCATGACCACCACCGCCGGGGGCATCTCCCCTGAGGCGATCAGCTGATCAAGCAGCTGCGGCAGGTTGGGGCTGTAGAAGTTGTAGTTAAGGAAGCTCAGCCCAGTGCCGGTGAAGCCCGCCAGGGCATAGAGCGCGGGGACGCGCTGCCCCTCGGCGAGGCCGGGCGGGGTGTAGACGGGGATCTGGCGGGTGGTGGGATCGCCGAGGGGGTTGTTCGCCAACAGGGCGCTCTCAACGTCAAAGATCGCTACGGGCATCGCGTGGCTCCAGCTGGGATAATCCGGTCCGCTCCAAGATCTCGCGCTCGTACTCAGCGGCGGTCAGCTGAGCGCGCAGCGCCACGAGCGCCTCAGCGGCGGCGCCGACGGGGGTCCGCAGGGGCATCTTATCGGCCTCTACGGCCTGCACCACCGCCGCCGCGACCTCCTCGGGATCGCCCGCTGGGGGCTCCTGTCGGACGCGCTCGGCGAAGGCGATGAGGGGCGCTTGATACGCGTCGAGGCGATCTTGATCCCCCACCACCTTCTTGGGTTGACCGCCCTCTCGATACCCCGCTGGCTCCAAGATCGCAACCTCGACGCCGAAGACCGCCGCCTCATAGGACAGGACCTCCGCGAAGCACTCCTGCGCCCAAGCGCTGGCGGAGTAGATCCCCATAAAGGGCAGCGGCGCGCGGCCTAGGCCGCTGGTGAGCTGGATGATGCGGCCACGCCGCCGCGCGCGCATCCCCGGCAGCACGCCTCGGAAGAGGCGCAGGGCGCCGACGACGTTGGTGTTGAGCATGTCCAAGAGCTGGTCGGGGCGGCAGGCCTCAAGCGGCCCCAGCACGCTGTAGGCGGCGGTGTTGACCAAGACCTCCACCTCGCCAGCGGCGGCGACGGCGGCGGCGACGCTCTCCTCGCTGTCAACGTCGAGGGCCAAGCAGAGCACCTCGGCGCCGCGCGCGCGTAAGGCGGCGAGGGCATCGCGGTTGACCCGCCCTCGCCCATCTGGCTCACGGATACCGGCGAAGACACGGTGGCCTCGCAGCGCCAGCGCCGTCGCCGAGCGCAGCCCGAGATCTGAGCTGCATCCGCTGATCAACACGGTCTTCTTCATGCGCGCCTCCTCAGCGCGGCAGGATGCCATAGGTGGCGCGGTGAGGCGAGCTTACGCGCAGCGGGCGGGGCGGTGGGCTGAGCGTGGGCGGTGGGCTGAGCGTGGGCGGTGGGCTGAGATCGTCAGGGTGTGACGCGCGTTACGCGCCAGAGAGGGCCTCAGCGGCGAACAGCCGGGCTCTCTTCGTGGGGGGGCTTGAGGGTGAAGCGTGTGGACTTGGCGCTGACGTCGGGCAGCGCCTCAAGGTGGGCCTCAAGCTGGGCAGGGGTCAAGCGCCCGCGCCGAAAGTTTTGTTGAACAAGGCGCTTATCGTAGATCACGGGGTCTGACACGGGGGTGCTCCTGAGCAGAGGGCGCGCATCCTGCCCAGGGCGGGGGGAAATGTCAATCGCCCTTGAAGGCGGCTTGGCACTCCTCGATCACCCCCTGGAGATCCTCTTGGTAGCGCCGCGAGAAGTGGCAGGGGATCACCGCCTTGACCCCCGCCCGGCGGGCCACCTCGCCGGAGCGCCGCGCGGTGCTGTGGTGGTTCTTCAGCGCCATCTCCTGGTCTTCCTCGCGATAGTAGGCCTCGATAAAGAGCTGATCAGCCCCCCCACACAGCGCCTCAATGCGCGCGTGGTTGGCCTCATCGCCGAGGTGATCCATGACGAAGCCGATGCGCTGGCCCGGCTGGGCATAGACGTGCTCAAAGAGCGCCCCAGCGGGCATCATCGCGCCATCCACCTCCAAGGCGCGCCCAGGATCAGCCGCCTCATAGGCCTCGATCAGCCCCCGCACCCAGGGGCCTGGCCGGTGGGGCAAGCTCGGCTTGATCTTGGTGCGCGTCGGCGCCTCGAAGAGGTAGGCGACGCTGGGGATGTTGCCGTGAGAGAGCAGCGCGTAGCGGACGGTGACGGCTTTGTCTTGGTAGGCCACCCCCCCCGCGTCGGCGATCTCGCCCTGCGGCTGGGGGCGCCAGTCGGGCACACACAGGCTGAAGAGCTGGACGCGCCCATCGGGGTGCAGCTCACGGACCTCATAGGAGAGGGCCTGATCGTCATAGCCCAGGTTCCAGGTGAACGCGCGCATCTTACATGAGGCGTTCTCCGCCAGGCCCGGCGGGCCGCAGAGGATCACCGCGCGGCCCACCCCGAGTTGGTGGCGCATGATCTCATCGAAGCCGGCGAAGTGATCCACGTGCGTGTGGCTGATAAAGATCGCGCCCACATCGCGGCGCTCCTTGATCGTCATCTGGCTGGCGACGCCACAGTCACACAGGTAGTTGAGCTTGGCCTCTTGGGCTTGGATTAAGAGGCAGATGTCCTCATCGGGGCGATTGGCGAGCCTTGCTTTCATGATGAATGTCCAATGTGTCAGGTTGAACGAGCAGGCCGCGGGGTTCATCGTGGGGTTGCGCCGCGAGTGATGACAGAGGGCGCCTCTTTGAGTCAAGCTCAAGCGCCGAAAAAACAATCCATGTGGAGGTGACGCGTTGTTTCGTACGCTCAACACCCGAAAAACCGTCGAGACCATCGCGCTGCTAGAGCGCCGCATCGCCGAGCGCTTCCCCGACGCGGGGCTGCGCCAGGTCTGCTTAGAGCTGCACGCGCTGGCGGAGGCTTGCCAGACCCGCTCAAGGTGGATCGCCAAGCCTCACTGGGGCCTGCGGCTCTTCGTCACGCTCATCATTGCGGGCTTGATCAGCGGCCTCGTCTACGGCGTCATCAAGATGGATCTCAGCCTGGGCCAGCTCAAGCTGGCGGATCTGATCCAGGTCCTTGAGGCGGGGATCAACGATGTCTTCCTCATCGGCGCGGCGATCTTCTTCCTCGTCTCCATGGAGTCGCGCCGCAAGCGCAAGCGCGCGCTGGCGGCCCTCCATGAGCTGCGCTCCATCGCCCATGTCATTGATATGCACCAGCTCACCAAGGATCCCAGCCGTATCCTTGAGCAGCGCCACGCCACGGCCTCCTCGCCCCAGATCAGCCTGACGCCCTTTGAGCTGTCGCGCTACCTCGACTATTGCAGCGAGATGCTCTCTTTGGCGGGCAAGCTGGCGGCGATCTACGCCCAACACTCCAGCGATGATGTCGTGCTGCGGGCGGTCAATGAGCTGGAGGCGCTGACCAGCAACCTCAGCGGCAAGGTCTGGCAGAAGATCCTGATCCTGAAAGAGAATCAGCAGACCCAGATCATGCAGTCGCGGCCTCAGTGAGCCTCACCGCGTTGGCGCCGTCGCCGAGGATATCCGGGCCATAATATCGGAATTTGAAAAGATTTTTCTTGTTACACTCCCCTCGGCTGGGCGCTCTATCCCCAAAACTCATCCTCAAAATCGAGGGGGCTCATTCAAATGGCGCTTAAAAAGAACCTGAGAGAGAAATACTCTCCACTTTACTTCCTGGCCTCGTTAGGGAACGGCGGGCTCGCTGTGACCTTCTTTATGTACCTCAACTTTATGATCCCCCATAAGCAACACCCAATCGTCAGCTTTGACACTTGGACGGCCTACTTCCTCAAGGCGGGTGACTTGCAGAAGGCGGGGGTCATCGCTGCGTTGTTGGGTGTGCTCTTTTTCTCCTTTAGGCACCTGCGTGTGCTCTTTTGGAACCTGCTTGAGTACCGTCAATTCCGCAAGACCCTGGCGTTTGATAACCTGCGCAACTCCAACGGCGAGGTCACCTTGATGGCCATCCCGTTGACCTTGGGCATGACGGTCAACGTGTTCTTTATCCTCGGCGCCTTGTCCACGCCGGGGATCTTTGGCTTCATCGAGTATCTCTTCCCCCTCGCCCTCTTGGCTTTCGCGGGGCTGGGCTTCTACGCGGTGCGCGTCTTCTATGAGTTCTTCGCCCGCATCCTGACCCGTGGCAACTTTGACTGCACCAAGAACAACAACCTCAGCCAGATGTTGGCGATCTTCGCCTTTACCATGCTCGGCGTGGGCTTCGCCGCCTCGGCGGCCATGAGTCACGTCCCCGCGACGGCCACGATCGGCGCGCTGGGCGCCATCTTCTTCAACGCCGCCGCGCTGCTGCTCGCCATCGTCAAGGGTGTCTTGGGTTTCCGCGCCATGCTGGAGAACGGCGTCAGCAAAGAGGCCAGCATGAGCCTGTGGATCGTCATCCCCATCCTCACGCTGATGGGGATCAGCCTCATTCGCCTCAATCACGGCTTTCACAATCACATTCACGGTGGTTTTGGCAACGCGGGCTACTTTGTGCTCACGGCAGGCTTCCTCTCCATCCAGCTCTTCTTTGGTGGTCTGGGTCACACCGTGATGAAGCGCCTGGGTTACTACCGTGACTACGTGGGCGGTGCGATCAAGAGCCCTGGCTCCTACGCGTTGATCTGCCCTGGCGTGGCGCTCTTTGTCTTCTCCATGTTTTTCCTCCACGTCGGCCTCGTGAAGACAGGCCTGGTGGCGAAGTTCTCCTATGTCTACTACCTCATGCTCATCCCGATGATCTTCATCCAGTTCAAGACCATCGCGACGGTCTTCCGTCTCGATCAGAAGCTGATTAAGGTGGAGGTCTACGAGGACGACGAGCCCAGCGCGGCGCCCAGCGCGGCCTGAGCCAGACCTTCAGGGGGCAGCCTTGAGGCGGGCGTCTATCTCAGGGGCCAAGGCGGGGTATAGCTCAGCGGCGCGCTTAAGATCCGCGCGCCCCGCCTGAGGCTCCGCCGCCAAGCGGCCCACCCCTCGCGCGGCGAGGACCATCCCCAACACCAAGCGTGCGTTGACCTTGAGCGAAGCTGCGGCGCGGCGCTGCTTGAGGACCAACTCCAGCTGCGCCGCGGCCAGATCAAAGTCACGCGTTGAGAGCGCGCGGTGCGCTGCGGCGTACTCGGAGGCGCCCGGATAAGGCTTGAGGTTGACCTCCGCGCCCGCCGCCACGGCCTCCGCGATCCCCAGCGGCGCGGCCTGGTTGAGGTAGAGCTTGAGCTGCACGTCCGGCCCATCCTGCGCCCAGACCAGCGTCTCCTTATCGCGGACGTAGTAGCGCACGCGCCGCCCCACCCGGTTTTGGCTGATCGTCGCCTGCCCCAAGCCCGCCGCCGCGCCCACCTTGAGCATCCCGTGCAGCGCCGAGATGCCCTCAGGGGCGCGCTCGGACTCGGCGTTGAAGTGGGCGGTGATCAGGCGCCCCTCATGGAAGACAAACTCCGCCTGGGAGGGGAGCGCGAAGCAGCGACGCTTGGCCTCACAGTCAAAGCTCAGCGTGCTCAGCCCGTCCTCCTGCGTCAGCGGCGACCAGCGCACCTCGACGGCGCGCCCCACCGGCTTAAAGGCGGCCTTGACGGCCTCGACGCCCTGCCCCAGCGTCACCTCAAAGAAGCGCAGCGGGGGCGCCGCTGCGGGGGGCGCGGCGGGGGGCGCGGCGAGCCCCAGCGCGGCGAGGAGGAGGAGGCTCACAGCCCAAAGTCCGGGAAGTAGCAGGTGAAGACGCCGCCCAAGAAGCCCGCCGAGCAGCTCTGCTCGTCGGCGGGGAGGGCCAGGAGGCAGTCTATCTGGCTGGGGGCGAAGAAGGCCTCGCAGCCCTGGACATGCGCCTCCATCTCACCGGCGAGGCAGGCCTCTTGGCTGATGTGGGCTTGGCAGTGTGAGCTCATCCAGTCGAAGCAGAGGCCGTAGGCGTTGACGTTACAGTCTGAGTAGGTGACGCAGGTCTTGAGGTTCTCAGGTGTATCATCGCCATAGAGCAGATCCAGGGCTTGGCAGCGCTCAACGCAGTCGGCGCGATCAGCATAGAGCCCGCAGGCCACCGCGCCGCGCACCTCGCGGGGCATAAAGTCCGCGCCGATGGCGGAGAAGCCGTCGCAGATCTCCGCGCAGGAGGTGTTCTCTTGGATGGCGCCCTCCAAGCAGCCGTCGAGGCGATCACAGGACGCGTAGGCGGCGCAGGCGCCACGGATGAGGTTGTCCTCGCTGGGCTGGCAGGCCAGCTCACAGAAGAAGGCGTCGATCTCCAGATCACAGCGCGCCTCGGCCTCACACAAGCGTTGACAGCCCTCATCGGGGGGCGGCAGCTCGATCCCCGCGCACTCCGCCACGGCGCGGCAGCCCTCACCGCGCCGCAGCGCGGCGGTGGTGCAGCTGACCTCACCGATAAAGCCCTCATCCTCTAGGCGCTCAGCGCAGGCCACGTCGCAGCCCTCGATGGCGAAGCCGCAGCGATCGCGCTCGGCGCAGAAGGCCTCACAGAACCAGCCCGGCTCCAGGGCCTCAAAGCAGGCGGAGAAGTCCTCGCAGCTGGCCTCACCGTTGAGGGCCTCGACGCAGGGTAAGGCGCCCTCAAGGCGCAGCGCCTCGGCGTCCGCGCCGCCGCCACCACAGCGGGCGAGGCACTCATGGCGCGTCTCATCACCCACGCCGCACTTCTCTTGGAGGGCGCAGTAGCTCAAGCAAGCGGCGCCGGCGGCCACCTCGCCGTCGAGGCAAGCGGCCTGGTGCTCACAGCGGTTGAGGCTGTAGACGCAGGCGAGGGCCTCGTCGAAGCTCTCTGGGCGGGCCAGCTCGGCGTCATCGCAGCGGCGCAGGCAGTCGCCCTCCGCTACGCAGTCGAGGCCATCGCAGATCAGCTCACAGGGGGGCGCGGGGGGCAGGGCGCAGGCGGTGAGGCCCTCGCAGGTGCCCATCCACTCGCCGCAGCCCAGCTCTAAGCGGCTGCGCTCGGTCTCAAAGCGGGCGACGCAGCGCGCCGCGCAGGCCGCCGCCTCGTCCAGATCGCAGCCCGCCCGCGCCTCGCAGAAGCGATCACAGCGCGCGGCGGGGGTCTGGCCGTGAAAGCAGGCGCTGAACTCCTCGCAGGTGTCCACCGAGAGGCAGCTGAAGAAGCCCTCATAGGCGCTCTTCTCCGGGCCACCCGCCAAGGCGCCTTGGCAGGCCTCAACGCAGTCAAACTCGCTGACGCCCTCGGCGATCTCCTCGCAGAGCACCTCGTACAAGCACAGCTCCTCGCAGAAGTTATCGGGGACCACGGGCGGGTTAAGGCAGCTCCATGGGGCCTCGCAGCCGTCGCTCATCAGCGCGGTGAGGCAGGCCGTCGTCTCGGGGGGCTGGAGGCAGAGGGGGCCAGCGCCGCAGCCCTCGCCGAAGAAGCCACAGGTGTCCTCGGCGCAGAAGGCATCGGCGTCAAAGCCGCAGCCGGTGCGGGCGTCGCAGACGACCTGCTCCTCGCAAGCCTCGCGCTCGGCGAAGCAGTCGCGGGTGATGCGGGCGCGGCGCGCCGAGAGCGGATCTTGATTGGAGAGCCCGTCGAGGCAATCGAGCCCGCAGGCGACGACGTCCACGCTGTCATCACAGGCGGCGCGCTGGACGCACCCGGTGTGACAGACCGGCGCTTGATCGGCGAGGAGGCACTCGCTGAAGGCCTGTAGATCACAGCGGTCATCTTCGAGGAGGGGGGCGGCGCAGACGCGGAAGGGGTAGTTCATCGCTGGGGCGGCGCAGGTGGCGGCGCAGTCCTCGATCAAGGGCAGCGCCGCGCCGTCGGCGCAGGCCTCGACGACGGGGCACAGCACGTCGCAGTCGGCGAGGGGCTTGGCGGGCATGGCGCACTCATCGAGCCGGGCGCAGCCGCGCAGCTGGAGGCAGCCGACGAAGGTGGGCCAAGCCTGCGCCTCCATGGCGCCCTCGCAGGCGCTGAGGCAGGCGTCGCGCCCCTCGGGCCAGCGGGCCTCCAAGGCGCCGCACTCTTCATACAGATCACAGACATCCGCGCAGCCATCGATCGGGCGCAGGCCGCTGTCTTCGGGTTGGGGCGTGGCGTCCTCGATGACGGCGGCGTCCTCGCGCGACGAGGCGTCCGGGGCGGCGACGTGGGCGTCGGGCTGGGCGGCGTCAACGCGGCGCAGCGGGACATCGGGATCATCCGCAGGGGGATCACCCTCGCCGTCATCACAGGCGAACATGGAGAGGAGGAGCAAAACCCAAAGGATTCGCGGCATGGTCGGTCCTCGATATATCTAACGTGTTGGATTTTTTTGATTTTAAACACCCCTCACTGGGGGCGCACGACCATCGCTTGCAGGAAGACGCGGCCACGACCGACGCGGCGATACCAGGAGGCCTCGTCGAGGATCTCCTGCAGGACAGGATCATCCTCTTGCACGTCACCCGAGGCGACCATGGCCCAGGCGTGGCGTTGATTGGCGCGGTAGTAGCGATCCCATATCTCGGCCTGGAGCGGGACCTGATGGAGCAGCTCATAGCCCGCGCCGCGGATGATCTTGTGATAATCCGCCAAGGTGCCCAGCGGCTCGACCATGCGCTTCTCAAGGGGGCCGCGCACCTCCTGGGGGGCGCCCTTGTTGACCACGCCTGGGTAGGCGATGGCCAAGAAGCCCTTGGCGGAGAGGAGCCGACGCCAGATGTCGAGGGCCTGCTTGAGCCCAAGGGAGAGGGCGGCGCCCTCCGCCATCACCACGTCAAAGGCGCCATCGAGGAAGGGCAGCTGCGTGTAACGCGCGGTGATCGGGGCCACCAGCTGCCCAGCGCCGCCCTCCGCGGCGCGCTGCTTGACGAAGGGGAGGTAGCGCGGATCACGGTCCACGGCGACGACGCGGCAGCAACGCGAGCGCGCCACCCAGGTGGCGCGATCACCCGCAGCGCAGCCTAGATCAAGCACCTTGTCATCTGTCTTGATGGGGATCGGCGTCAGATAGGCAGAGGTGAACGTGGGTGACCCAGGCTCTGTCCGCGGGAGCTTAGCGAAGAACTCGAAGCGGTCCACACCGCCTCCTTCGGCTGAAACGAGGGGGGTATCTTATGATATGCCGGCGATATCTTCCAGCATCGCGGTGGTCAAGGACTTCGGGCGCTCCAAAGACATCCCCAGCGCGCGCGCCCAGACGTAGTTGGCGAGGACGCCGATGGCGCGACCGACGCCGAAGAGGACCGTGTAGAAGTCATACTCCGTCACGCCGTAGTGCCACTGAATGACCCCGGACTGGGCGTCAACGTTGGGCCACGGGTTCTTGGCCTTGCCATGCTCGCGGAGGATCTCAGGGACGATCTCATAGAGCATGGAGGTGACCTGGAACAGCTCATCATTGGGCATATGCTTGAGGCAATAATCCCGCTGCTGGCTGTAGCGCGGATCGGTGCGGCGCAGCACGGCGTGACCGTAGCCGGGGACGACCTGCCCGGAGTTGAGCGTCTCCCAGATGAAGTTACGCAGCTCCTCCTTGGTGGGCACCTTGCCGCCGAGGCGCATAAAGACGTTCTGCACCCAGCGCAGCGTCTCTTGGTTGGCCAAGCCGTGCAGGGGGCCGGCGAGCCCGTTGATGCCCGCAGAGAGCGCGTAGTAGGGATCGGAGAGGGCGGAGCCGACGAGGTGCGTGGTGTGCGCCGAGACGTTGCCAGACTCATGATCGGAGTGGAGGATGAAGTACATCCGGGCCACGTCATCATAGGGGGCGTCGATGCCCATCATGTAGGCGAAGTTGCTGCCGAGATCCATGCCAGGGTTGCAGCTGCGGTGGATATCGGAGCGGTACTTCATCCGATAGATGTAGGCCGCGATGGTCGGCAGGCGCGCCACGAGGTTCATGGCGTCCTCAAGGGCGGGCTCCCAAGCCGTCATGCGGTTGTAGCCCTCTTGATAGAACTGAGCGAACTTGGACTCACGCTGCATCGCCAGGATGGCGGTGGAGAACATGGTCATGGGGTGGGCGTCGATGGGCATGGCGCGGAGGAGATCAAAGACATATTGAGGCACGCAGGTGCGCCCTTGGAACGCCTTGATCGTCTCCTCGGTCTCCTCGGCGGTGGGGACCTCACCGGTGAGGAGGAAGAACCAGAACGCCTCAACATAGGGATAGTCCGCGCCCTCTGGCTTGGGCAGGGCGGCGAAGACCTCAGGGATGGTCTTGCCACGGAAGCGGATGCCCTCCATCGGGTCGAGGTAGGAGATGTCCGTGAGGAGCATCTTGACGCCACGCGCGCCGCCGATCAGCTGCTCGATCGTGACCTCACCCACCTTGGTGTCGCCATGCTCCTTGAGGAGTCGAGTAATCCGAGGGCGGTGTTCCTCAATCTTAATCGCAAGTTTCTCTTTAAGAAGCATCGCAGAGACCTCCTCTATCATGGAAGTAAAGGGCGAGGACATCGTAGCACTCGGCGTAACCGTGTCCACGAAATTCGGGCGAGCCGTTTATTTTTTAAACAAGTAATTAATTCTCGAATCGAGAATTTAATCGCGGTCTATCTCTCCGAGAGGATATGGTAGGAAACGTTTGATCTCATCAGAGAGCAAACTCACCAAAAGATGAGCCTCATCTTCACTTAAAGAAGTGATTTCTTGGGGATAATCGCGCTGATAAATTTCAAATATATCTTCAATCACCAAGTCGATGACTTGGTTAACCTCATTTGATGATCTACCCACTTTTGAAATGGCGCTTGCTACACGATTTTCATTAATTAAATTAAATCCAGCCCATTCAAGCAAATCTAACGCAGGTAATTGATAATTGTTATCATTTTTACTGTAATTCGTTTTTTTTGCTTGATGATATCGATCATCTTCTTCAAATCGAGGATTTTTAATCTTGAGTAGCGGGCGTTTCAACCCATTTTTTGTATTGATAACGATGTTTTCTATGGGTTTTAAAACAATACCTTCAGCAAAATTATCATCTATTATGGGCAGTCCAAATTCTTTGTAAATTTTAGATTGAAATACAGGTGAAAATTGTATCGCCTCCGTGAATGACCCATAAAAAAGGGGCTTTGTGAACATCAAACCCGCTTCAATGGCCCTCTGATGGGCATCTTCAAAGCGAAGATAGCCCCGCGCGCCTGAGCGATCCACCCACTCGATATCAAAGGCGCAGAACACCAACTGAGGGCAATACCAGACGCCCGTCTGCACAGGGGAGATGTCTAAGGCCGGGGGGACATCAGGGTGGGGGTAGCCGCCGCCAAAGAGTTCACCGCGGATCCAGACCTCGGCGAGCCCCTCATGGTCCGCCAAGACCCCACGCGCGCAGTCGCGGATCGCGGAGGCGGTGTCATCAAAGAGGCGCTCATGACCAAAGAAAGAGGCGCCGGGGGGCAGCGGCGCCTTGCGCTTGGCGCAAGACAGCGTCACGCCGTCGAAGATCCAGCTGAAGTTGGCGCCATGGATCTTCTCGGTGACGACCCAGCGGGCGCGGTCTAATGGGCGACGCGCGCTGGGGCAGAGATCCCACTCTGCGGGGGAGGTCGCGATCTTCTCAAAGGCAGGGAAACGCTCAGACATCCTGAGAGCTATAGCGCCTCAGGACGAGAAGGTCGAGGGGCGAGATTTAAAGCGTGCGACAGAGGCCCGCTTGGAGATCGCAGGTGGTCTCCAACTCGGCGGGGCAGTCGGCGTCTGCCTGACAGGGATAGCGGCAGAACTTGGTGTTGGGGTTGGCCGCGTCGGGGGCGACGCAGACGGGGGTGCGATCA
>JAHJCH010000290.1 GCA_018813065.1 Myxococcota bacterium | reverse complement strand
GGGGCGGCGGATGATCTGATCGTGGAAGGCGATGGCGTCGGCGATGAGCGCCGCCTCGCTGGGGGCGCCGTCGCTGCGGCCATAGCCCCGGTATTCGAGGAGGGCGACGCTCAAGCCCAGGCGCAGATAAGGGCGCAGCGCGGGGGCGGCCTCTTGGATCAGCTCGCCGTTGCCGTGGCCGAAGAGGACGAGCCCCCCGGGGCGCGCCGCGCTGACGCCCTCGCCCAGCAATAAGAGCCCCTCAGCGACGCCCTGAGCGTGCTTGAGCTGGAGCGGCAGCGCGCCCTTGGGCGGGGGAGGGGGGGGGCCGGGATCGCCGGCGCGCGGGAAGAGCATCCGCCGTTGGAGGGCGAAGAGCGCCACGCAGTAGAGGAGGTAGACGCACAGCAGCGTCAAGCCGAGGCGAATCATAACCCGCATACGGCCTTGATCTCGGCCACGGTCTGCGCCAGGAGCGCGGTGATGCTCTCCAGGCCCTCGACGCCGCTGAGGATCTCGATGACGGCGTCGTAATACCACAGCGTGCCCTCACGCCCGCCCTTAAAGGCGTCGAAGACGGCGGGGCCATCGCGCTTGACCGCCACCAGGAGATCCCGCGCGTTGTGGAGCTTGTCAGCGGCGGTGATCAGGGCCACGCGTGGCGAGGCATGGCTCAGCTCCGCCAGATGCGCCGCCTTGCGCGCCCGCCATAGAGGCTTGGGCTGGATCAGCGTGTCTGAGCAGGCGGCGATGTCTTCAGCGACGCGATCACCGAAGCGACGACGGGCCTCATCCAACACGGCCACCCCGCCTTGATCCTCCGCCGCGTCGTGTAGGAGCCCCGCGATGGCCGCGTCCTCATCGCCGCCGTGCTCCAAGATCAGCGCCGCGACGCTGAGGAGGTGGGCGATATAAGGCGCGCCGCCTTGCTTACGCCGTTGCCCTTGGTGGAGGCGGTGGGCCCAGGTCAAGGCCTCTTCAAATCTCGTCGAGAGGTGTGTCATTGTGATTCCGCTCCTCTTTGATTTATCCAAGGGACAACCCATCGTGAATGTCGGTCAACTCATCGGAACATACAAGCTGGAGGCGCCCATCGCGAGGGGCGGGATGGGTGAGGTTTGGCGCGCCAAGCATCCCACGCTGGACCGCTGGGTGGCCATCAAGCTGATCCGCGCCGAGGCGCAAGATCGCCCTCAGGTGCGCGAGGCCTTTTTGCGCGAGGTGCGCCACCTCAGCCAGCTCCACGCCGCCCAGACCCTCCAGATCTTGGACTTTGGCTTCTCTGAGCAAGACCTGCCGTTTATGGTCACGGAGTTCTTGGAGGGCGAGGATCTGGGGCGCCGCATCAAGGCGGAGGGCGCCTTGCCGGTGGAGGAGGCGATCTTTATCGCCGCCGAGGTGCTCAAGTCCGTCTCTGAGGCCCACGCGCTGGGGATCATCCACCGCGACATCAAGCCCGCCAATGTCTTCCTCCAGCAGCTGCCCTCCACACAGGGGGCGGCGCGCTTCGGCGTCAAGGTGCTCGACTTTGGCATCGCCAAGGTGCTGCAAGCCGAGGACACCGACATGACGCTCTGGCCGGGGATGGCCCTCAAGGGATCGCCCCGCTATATGTCACCGGAGCAGATCCAAAGCAGCCACATCACCCCCGCCGCCGATCTCTACGCTGTCGGGGGGCTCCTCTACACGATGCTGACGGGGCGCCCCCCCTTCGAGGGCGATCGCGACGCGGTGCTCCAGGCCCACCTCCACGCCGTCCCCCCGTCGCTCCAAGCGCGGCGCGCGGACGTCTCACCCGCGCTGGCGGCGCTCGTGGATCAGTGCTTGAGCAAAGACCCCCTCCAGCGCCCCGCCTCCGCCGAGGCCCTGCTCAGCGCCTTGGAGGGGCTGCGGCGAGGGCCACAAGAGGCCGACTTCGACGAGGACGACGAGGACGACGAGGACGATGAGGCCGCCAACGTCACGATGCAGCACGAGCCTGAGTGGGGCGCGCTGGACTTCAGCCCTCACGCCAGCGCCTCGGTGCCCAGCCTCGACGCGCTCTCCTTCGGCAGCGAGGAGGACAGCGCCAAGATCAAGCGGCTCTCGGCGGGGGACCTCTTCGGGGCGCCGATGGGGAGCTTGGCGGAGCTGAGTGATCTCAGCGAGGGGGGCGTGGCGTCTACGGGGGGCAGCCCCTTTGGCTCGATGTCGGGCTTGCTCTCGGCGGAGGAGCGCCAGCAGATGCGCCCGCGCGGCGACGAGCCTGAGCTTGATCCCAAGGCGTTGTTTGTCGCCCCGCCCTCGGCGGAGATGCCCTCGGTCGAGGCCCCGGCGCGGCGTCAAGGCGCCGCCTCGCCGATCATCAACGCCATGCTCGATGAGCTTCAGGGGGGCGGGCTGGGCGCCTTACCGCCGCCCTCCAAGCCCGCGCCCGCGCCTGGGTTGGAGATCGGCGGCCTGGACGTCAGCCACCTCGGCTTTGAGGCCTCCGCGGGGAATGCGAACGCGCAGCGTTCGCAGGGCGTGGTGAGGGCGAACCCTTCAGGTTCGTCCGAACGGGGCGCGGAGGCCCCCAAGCCCAAGCCCACCGCGATCGATCGCACCTCCCAGGACTTTGATCCGGTGGCCTTGATGATGGCCCAGCCCGACTTCGCCTCGCGCGACGCCCACAGCCTCTTTGTCATGCCCCCGCCGCGAGAGGCGCCGCTGCCCCCGCCCATCGACGAGGGGGTCGATGAGGTCGTCGCCAGCCTCCAGGAGGACGCCTCGATGCTCCAGCTGGAGTTCGAGGGTCGCCCGCCCCCCAAGGTGCCCCAGCTGGGCGAGAAGCAGCGAGAGGCCGAGGCGCGGCTGGGCCTGGCGCGCTCCCGCGAGGAGGTGCCAGAGGACATCGACGACGCGGGCAAGGCGCCCAGCGCCACGCCCGCCTATGTCCGCACGCTCCAGCGCCGCCAGACGAGCGGGGGGATGCAAGGGCTCTGGATCGGGCTGGCCGTCCTCTGCCTCGTGATCCTGGGCTGGATGCTGCGTGTGCCGATCGCTCAGACGCTCAGGGTCAACCCACGGGGGGAGCTGGGCCGCTTCTTAGGGATGAGGCCGCCGCCGCTGCCGGTGGGGCGTGGCGAGAGCGCCGAGGAGATCAAGGCGCGGCTGCTGGCGGCCACCGGCCCCTCATTGCTCGACGAGCCTGAGCCTCAGGTGGACTTCGTCAACAAGGCCGAGGAGGTGCGTGTCCTCGTCAGCCCGCCCGCGCGGTTTATCCGCGAGGAGGGCGGCGAGGTGATCTGCGATATGGTCGCGGAGTGCAGCCTGCCCATCGACGTGGACGTGCGCGTTGAGCTTAAGGGCTATAAGACGGTCCACCTTACGGGCGATGACCTCTACGACCGGCGAGGCGGCCGCTGGGATCTCCGGCTGTACCCAACGAACACCGCCAAGGCGAAGCCACGCTGAGCTTGGACAAGCCTTGAGACGCGGCGTAGGGCTCAGCGCGCGCCGTAGTTGTGACGGCTCGCCTCTTCATTGCGATCGGTGGCGGGGGGCGGGGCGGGCCACAGCGCGCTGATGCGTTGATAAAGCGCCTCATCCATTGGCACCTCCAAGGCCCGCAGGGCGGGGGCGAGCTGGGCGACATCGCGGGCGCCCAAGAGCGGCGCGGTGATGGCGGGGTGGGCCGCCACCCAAGCGATGGCCAAGCTGGCGGGGTGGGCGCCCACCTCTGCGGCCAAGGCGCTCAAGCGCGTCGCCACCGCGTAGTAGCCCGGCTCACCGTAGCGCGTGGCGTACATCATGTTCTCAACGAGCCGCCCCCGCTCTGGACGCTGCGCTTGGGCATATCGCCCGCTGAGCAGCCCGCCGCCGAGGGGGCTATAGCTGATGACGCCCAGGCCCTCGGCGTGAGCCATCGGCAAGATCTCCACCTCCGCTTGGCGCTTGACGAGGTTGTACATGGGCTGCAAGGCCGCCAGCCGCGCCCAGCCTCGGGCCTCGGCGATCCCCAGCGCCTTCATGGCCTGCCAAGCCGTAAAGTTGCTGGCGGCGGGGTAGAGGATCTTGCCCGCCGAGACCAGATCATCGAGGGCGCGCAGCGTCTCATCGAGGGCGGTCTGCTCATCAAAGCGGTGGAGGAAGAAGAGATCGATGCGATCGGTGTTGAGGCGGCGCAGGCTGGCCTCGACCGCGCGGACGAGATGGAAGCGTGAGCTGCCTCGGGCGTTGGGATCATCGCGGGTGGGGAAGTAGCTCTTGCTCGTCAGCACGATCTGATCGCGCTCAGCGGCGATCAGGCGGCCCAAGATCCGCTCGGCCTCGCCGCCGTTATAGACATCCGCGCAGTCAAAGAGGTTGATCCCCGCCGCGCGCGCCTGATGATAGAGCGCGGCGGATGTGCGCGCGTCGGCGTCGCCGCCGAAGGACATCGTGCCCATCGCCAGCCGGGAGATCTTCAGCCCGGTGCGGCCAAGAAAGCGATACTCCAAGGCCCCCTCCTGTGTGTTGGCCGTTGCGTAACGTGTGCTTATATGCCGATCCGCCTCAGCGTCGCACCCGCCAGGTTAAAGATCGGTGAGATCGATCTCACCCGAGGCGCGGCGATGGGTGTTGGCGAGGGGCGTCTCCAGCCCCAGCTCGCGGCAGGAGGGCGCGTCGGCCTCGGGCGTGGCATGCTGGGCGGCGGGGAAGTAAAGGTGAAAAGCGCAGCCTTGGCCGGGGGCCGTCTCCAGCTCGATGACCCCGCCCACGCGCTCGACGATGTCCTTGAGCATGGCCAAGCCCTGACCCGTGCCGTGATCCTTGGTGGTGTAGAGGGGCTCGAAAGCGCGCGCGCGGACCTCATCGGGCATACCGGGGCCATCATCAATGACGCTGAGGCGCGCCCAGGCGCCCGCGCGCCCCTCAGGCGCCGCCGAGGCCGTACAGATCCGCACGCCCTGCCCTGCCTCCAAGACCACCGCCGCGTTGGTGATCAGGTTCATCACGCCGCCCAGCAGCGTGCCCTCATCGAGATCGATCTCAGGGCAAGGCCCCGCCTCGATGTTGAGGTACACGCCGGTGGGGAGGTGCCCTGAGAGATAGGCGCGCGCTTGGGCGAGGAAGGCGTTGAGGGCGATATGGGTGGGGGGCGGCGTGGGCGTGATGGCGCTGAGGCGTTTGATATACGCCTCGCCGTGCCGCAGCGCCTCATCCAGCGCGCGCAGCTCCACCTCGACGCCCTCACCGCGCCAATCTGCGGCGCGGCGAGCCGCCTCGATGCGCGCGAAGTTGGCCTGGAAGCGCGCCGCCGACTGGGGCGTGATGTACGGCATCAGGCGCAGCAGCGTCAGCCCACGCAGCTGCGCCTCAAGGGCATCATGCTTCTCCACCATCGCCGCGCGACGCGCGATCTCCGCCTCCAAGGCGGCCTGCCCACGCGCCACATCTGCCAGCAGCGCCGCGCGCTCGGCCCCGCGACGCGCCAGCCGCGCGCAGAGCCGCTGATACACGCCATCGACGCGCAGCCCTCGCGCGATCAACAAGAGGCACAGCAGCCCGCTCAAGGCCAAGGACGGCGGGCGCGGCGCGGCGCCGAGCAGATCAGGGTGATCCATCATCAAGAAGTGCAGCCCGCCCCCGACGATGAACACCCCATAGCCCAAGGCCAGGGCTCGGCGTTCCCGCGCGTGGCCCTCAGCGTCGCCGAGGCCGCGCCGCCCACGCCGCAGCCCATAGAGCATCACCGCCGCGCCCCAACACAGCACCGCCAGGCGCGCCAGCTCAGATCCGGCGGGGCCATAGAGGTAACCCTGAGTGCTCGGGAGAGGGGCATCGCCCAAGAGATCCGTGCGCCACTCCAAGAGCGAGATGAGCGCGGCGGGCGCCACCCCCAAGGCGATAAAGCCCCAGCGATCCACGCGCCCAGGCGCCTGCTCCCCTCGCCCATAGGTCAGGCCGAGGTGGAGCAGCATCAAGGGCACGATCGGCCAGAGCTTGATCCAGCGACGAAACAGATCGATCTCATCCGTCGAGTGCGATGTGCGATAGCCGAAATCACAGAGCGTGATATAGCCGATCGCCAGCGCCAAGGCGGCGAAGCTGCGATTCACAGCGCGGGTGGGGTTGATGGCCAAGACGCGCGCGCTGAGGTAGATGGCGCCGATGAAGGCGCTGAGGGAGATCAGCGCCCAAGCGTAGGGGAGCGCGTCGCTCATGGGGAAAACCTCACGATCCGGCCGTCATGACACCTCGGCGCCGTCGCCTGTGGGCTTAAGCGGGGGGCGGCGTTGATCTGACGCATCAGCGCCCTTGATCTCACGGGCTAAGCCACCTCAACGGGCGTTAAAGACAACGTAAACTCCACGCTCGTGGCGCTGCGGCGGGGCGTCAAGCCGCCCCCCTGAGGCGCCAAGGCCAGGCAGACCCCCGCCAAGCCCTCCTCATCATCAAGGGGGGGGCTCAGCGTCAAGCGCCCTTGAACCTCGGCGTGGTGGTAGAAGATCACCTGCGCGCCCTCGCCCACGCGCGCCACGCGCACCCGCAGCGGCGCCCCCTCAGCGCGCAGATCGCGCAGCAAGAGCAACAAGAGCGTCACCGCGCGCTCGACCTCGGCGGGATCGGCGTAGATAAAGAGGGGCGCCTCCCCCTCAAGGCGCAGCGCTTCGGCGCCCAGGGCCCGCGTCAGGGTCGCGGCGTGGGCCTCCAAGCGCGCAAACAGCTCTACGCGCTCGGGCCGCGAGGCGCGCACGCGCGCGAAGGTCAAGAGCAGCTGCGTATAACCGCTGCCCTCATCGATGGCGGCCTTGATCTCCTTAAGGGCCGGATCATCCTCACCGACGCAGAGGCCGATCATCTCCGTCGAGCCGCGCAGGGCGGTGTAGGCGTTCTGTAGATCATGGGCAACACCGCTGATGATCTGATCCAAAGGCAAGCCGCCGCCGCGCGCCAGCGTCGCGCGCTGAGTCTCCACCTCCACGTCCAGGGCCTCCCGCGCGCGGACCGCCTCCTTGAGCCGCCGCTCCAGCGCGCGCAGGTTGGCCTTGACCCCCTCGGCGAAGGCCTCGCCTTGCGCCACCTCACAGTCCTTGATCCAGCGCCGCTCCTTGAGAAAGAGCCCCAGGGTGATGAGGCCCAGCCCGACGAGCAGGCCCAGCGGCAGGGCGGGGGGGCGTGGGCTGAGGCCGCTGGGGTGTTGAACCATCCACGAGTGCCACACCCCGCTGAGGAGGGCGGTGAGCATCCCCAGGGAGAAGGCCCAGCGGGCGGCGCGGCTGTAGTGGGCGGCGCGGCGCATATGGAGGTGGCCGCGCAGGAGCGCGATAAAGA
Organism: Myxococcota bacterium; assembly: GCA_018813065.1. GTDB lineage: Bacteria > Myxococcota_A > Bradymonadia > UBA7976 > UBA1532 > JAHJCH01. The sequence continues at coordinate 19,185 of JAHJCH010000290.1, read as the reverse complement.
GCAGGCCGCTGGTCCAGAGGATGTTGAGAGAGCCCAGGGCTGGCACCCCTGGCGGCCCAAAGTGCCAGCCCACGGCGAGGGGGATCGGCGCCTGCGTCACCCAGCGCGTGCTCAGCTCCAAGCCCACGAAGATCAGCCCGCCGCCGACGGCCAGGGGCCACAGGACGCGGGGGCGGGCCTTTGGCGTCGTGAAGGCGAAGGTCATGTCCAGCGCGCCGAGCACCAGCAGGGGCCAAAAGACATTGAGGCGCCACCACAGGTTGGCCTCAGCCTGCGTATGCGCGGCGCGCAGGCCAAACTCCAAGAGGACCATCAGCGCGCTCAACAGCGTCAAGCGCCCCGCGCGGGTGTTGAGCGCCGCTTGAGGCGCGAGGCGACGAAGCCAGACCCCCAAGAAGACGAGGGCGACAAAGATCCCAAGGGTGAGGAGCGTGTAAGGATGACTCATCCGTGACCTGCCAAGGCGTTGGGCCTCAATTTGAGCGCCGCGCGCCTCAAAGATCAAGGCCCCGCGCGGCCCAGCGCGCGGGTGCGCAGCAGGTGATCGGCGAGGGTGAGGAGGGCGGCGGCCTCGACCACCGGCGCGGCGCGGGGGAGCACGGTGGGATCGTGGCGGCCCTCGACCGTGATCTCCACGGGCGCGCCGCTCAGATCGTAGGTTTTTTGGGCTTGGCCGTGGCTGGAGACGGGCTTGAAGGCGCAGCGAAACAGGATCGGCGCGCCGTTGGAGATGCCCCCGTCGATCCCCCCCCCCTTGAGCCCCGCGACGCGCAGCCCTTGAGGGGTCATTTTGAAGGGATCATTGTGGGTTGATCCGCGCCCTTGGCTGCCCGCGAAGCCGTCGCCCAGCTCAAAGCCCTTGCAGGCGGGGATAGAGAGGCAGGCCTTGGCTAAATCTGCCTCCAGGCGGTCGAAGATCGGGGCGCCCCAGCCTGGCGGGACCCCTCGCGCCACGCAGCCGACGATCCCACCCACGGTGTCCCGCGCCGCGCGGGCCTCATCGAGGGCGGCGGCCATGGCGATCCGCGCCTCGGGATCGGGGCAGCGCAGCGGATCGGCCTCGATCTGCGCCCGCGTCACTGTGAGAGGATCGACCGTGGCGGTCACGCGCGCCAAAGCCTCGACCCAGGCCAGCACCTCGACGCCCTCGCGGGCCAAGATCGCCCGCGCGATGGCGCCCCCGGCCACCCGACAGGCCGTCTCTCGGGCGCTGGCCCGCCCGCCGCCGCGCCAATCACGCCGCCCGAAGCGCGCGTGATAGCTGAAATCGGCGTGACCGGGGCGATAGACCCCCTTGAGCGGCGCGTAGGCGCCGGGATCGGCGTCGTGATTGCGGATGAGGAGGCCGATGGGCGCCCCCGTCGTCTCCCCCTCGAAGACGCCGGAGAGGATCTCCACCCGATCACCCTCGCGGCGCGGCGTGGTGTGCGCCCCCTGACCGGGGCGGCGGCGATCCAGATCGACTTGGATGAGGGCCTCATCCAGCAAAAGCCCCGGCGGGCAGCCGTCGATCACCGCGCCGAGGGCGGGGCCGTGGGACTCGCCGAAGGTGGTCAAGCGGAGGAGGTGGCCGGTGGTGTTCATCGCGCGCTCCTGTGTTCTTCATTGCCATCTCGCCCAGGGTGTTTAGCTCTCTTGGGTCATCCATCTTGGAGCGGACACACCATGCCCGAGAAAGACCTCTATGGCGTCCTCGGCGTCAGCAAAGACGCCGAGCTGGGCGAGATTAAAAAGGCCTACCGCGATCTCGCCAAGCGCTATCACCCCGATCGCAACCCGGGGGACAAGCAGGCGGAGGAGCGCTTCAAGGAGATCTCCGGCGCCTTCGCGGTGCTGGGCGATGAAAAAAAGCGCGCCCTCTACGATGAGTTCGGCCTCGATGGGCTGCGCGAGGGCTTCGACGCGGAGGCCGCGCGCAACTATCAGCGCTTCGCCGGGGGCTTCGGCGGCGGCGGGGGCTTTGGCGGCGGCGGCTTTAACTTTGGCGGCGGCCTGGGCGGGTTTGGCGATCTGGAGGAGCTCTTGGGCGGCCTCTTCGGCGGCAGCATGGGCGGCGGGCGGCGCCAGCGGGTGCAGCGCAAGGGCGACGACATCGAGCGGATCGTCACCTTGAGCGTGCGCGAGGCCGTCGAGGGCAAGGAGTTGGAGATCGAGGGGGGGCGCGTGCGCATCCCGCCGGGCGTCGCCGACGGCCAGCGGATGCGGATCGGCGGGCGGGGCGGCCTGGGGGGGGCGGGGGGGGGGGATCTCTTCCTCAACCTGGAGGTGGCCACCCCGCCGGGCTTCTCGCGCGAGGGCGACGATCTGATCATGGACGTGCCGCTGCGGCTCTCCCAGGCCATCAAGGGTGACGTCGTGGAGCTGCCGACGCCCGAGGCGACGACCCTCCGCCTTAAGATCCCCGCTGGCATCCAGAGCGGCCAGCGGCTGCGTGTGCGCCACCGTGGGATGCCCATCAAGGGCGGCGAGCGTGGCCACCTCTTCGCCCGCGCGCAGATCATGGCGCCGACGGGAGGCGATCCCGCCGAGCTGACGCGCTTGGCCGAGGCGCTCGACGCCCATTACTGACGAGGCGGACGAAATTTCGCCCTCGGAATGACCTTAAACCTCTCCGGGTTGAGAGCCCGTCAACTGCCCCTCGCCCTCGCAGGGGCCCACCTTTTCAGGGAGCCATAAGATGAAGAGCGACGTGCGTGTGATTAACGATCTGGTCCGTGATGAGAGCGGCTTCGTCGATGAGATCATCAGCGAGATCGACAAGGTGATCGTCGGCCAGCGTGGGATGGTCGAGCGGGTGCTTCTGGGCCTGCTCACGGGCGGCCACATCCTCCTTGAGGGCGTGCCGGGCTTGGCCAAGACGCTGACCGTCAACACCCTGGCCCAGACCCTCGACGCCCGATTCCAGCGCATCCAGTTCACCCCTGATCTGCTGCCAGCGGACCTCATCGGCACGCTCATCTACAACCCCAAGAGCGGCGAGTTCACCCCCAAGAAGGGGCCGATCTTCGCCAACATCGTGCTGGCCGATGAGATCAACCGCGCCCCGGCCAAGGTCCAAAGCGCCTTGCTTGAGGCCATGCAGGAGAAGCAGGTCACCATCGGCGAGGAGACCTACCCGCTGCAGCAGCCCTTTATCGTCATGGCCACGCAGAACCCCATCGACCAGGAAGGCACCTACGCGCTGCCCGAGGCGCAGATGGACCGCTTTATGGCCTTGGTCAAGGTCGGCTACCCCACCCGCGCCGAGGAGCGCGAGATCATCGCCCGCCAGCTCGATCCCGTCCAGCCGCAGATCAAGCCCGTCATCACCCCCGCGCGCATCGCCCAGGCGCGCAAGGTCGTCAGTGAGATCTACGTCGATGATAAGGTCAAGGAGTACATCCTCGATGTGGTCATGGCCACCCGCGATCCGGGCAAGATCAAGGGCTTAGAGGATTTCAAGGCGCTCATCGAGTATGGCGCTTCGCCGCGCGCCAGCATCTGGTTGGCCCGCGCCGCCCGCGCCCACGCCTTTATGAAGCGGCGCGGCTATGTGATCCCCGAGGACATCAAGGCCCTCGCCCCCGACGTGCTGCGCCACCGCGTGATCCCCACCTACGAGGCCGAGGCCGAGGAGATCACCGCCGACGACATCGTGGCGCGGGTGCTGGAAGTCGTCGAGGTGCCTTGACGTGGCTGGACTCTCACGAGAGCTGCTGGCTGAGATCCGCCGCATCGAGATCGTCACCCGTCGGCTGGTCAACCAGCAGATGGCCGGGCAGTATCACTCGGTGTTCAAGGGCCAGGGGATGTCCTTCGACGAGGTGCGCCCCTATAGCCCCGGCGATGATCCGCGCGTCATTGACTGGAACGTCACCGCCCGCACGGGGGAGCCGCACGTCAAGACCTTCGTCGAGGAGCGCGAGCTGACGGTGCTCATCGCCGTGGACATGTCGGGCTCCATGGCCTTTGGCACCGCCCGCGACGAGAAGCGCTTCTTGGCCGCGCGCTTGGCGGCGATGATGGCCTTCTCCGCCATCAAGAACGGCGATCGGGTGGGGCTGGTGGCCTTCACCGACGAGGTGGAGCACTACGTCCCGCCCAAGAAGGGCCGCAAGCACGTCCTGCGCATCATCGATGAGATCCTGCGCTTTGATCCGGTGGGGCGGGGGAGCAATCTGGGCGAAGCGCTGAAATTCATTGGCCGTGTGGCCAAGCGCAAAGCCATTGTCCTCTTCATCTCCGACTTCCTCGACAAAGACTATGAGCGACCGCTGCATGTCACTGCGCAGCGCCACGATCTGATCCCCATCTCCATTTCCGATCCGGTCGAAGAGACACTCCAGCTCGCCGCCCCCCTCAAGGAAGCCCAAGAGGGCGGGTTGATGGCGTGGTTGGCGCGCCTCTTCTCGCCCCGACCGCTGTTGATTTTGGAGGACGCCGAGACGGGCGAGATTATCCCCTTTGATGCGGGGTTTGAGGGCGTGCGAAGAGGCTATGAAATCCAACAACGCCAGCGCGCGGCGGCGCGCGTCAGCGATCTCAAGCGCTATGGCGTCAGCCCCATCCATGTCTCCACCGACGCCAGCGACTACGCCGCGCCGCTGGTCAACTACTTCCGAATCCGCGCGAGGCGATCATGACGCTGCTGCTCTTGCTCCTGCTCAGCCCTGCGCCTGATCCGGCGTGGCTGCTGCGCGTGGCGCCGGTCGAGGAGATCGCGGCGCCTGATGCGCTTGAGCCCGCCGAGGCCCCCGCGCCGCTGCGCCTTCAAGCCAAGAACGGCGCGCAGATCCCCACGACGACGACGCCCATCGACGCGGGCACCGTCAACGAGGCCGAGGCGATCCCCGAGGGCGACCCGCCCCAAGCCAAGCTGATCTGCGACGGCCCCGCGCGCATGGGCGTGCCGCTCAAGTGCGCCGTGGAGATCACCCACCGCCAAGACGTCACCGTGGCCGTCACCGCGCCCGCCGAGGCCCAGATCATCGAGGGCGCCAGCCCGGCCAAGGCCGACGGCTTCGGCCAGCTCAAGACGATCCGCCGCTTCTCCATCCAGCCCAAGACGCCCAAGCCCCTGCGGATCGGCGGTGTGCGCGTCTCTTGGCAGCAGCTCGGGGGGGCCGAGGGCGTCGTTGAGCTGCCGACGCAGAAGATCGCCCTCAAGTCGGCCCTTGAGGGCGCGCAAGATCCCAAGTTTCGCACCTTCGAGGCGCCCAATGAGGGCTTCCTAGAGCGCCACGGGCCGATCCCTTACCGTCGCCTGCACTGGCCCGCGCTGATCACCACGCTGATCCTCGTGGGGTTGGCCCTTGGCGGCCTGCTTGGCTGGCTGATCAAGCGCGCGATGGACGCGCGGCGGCGCGCGCCCAAGCCCTATGTTGACCCGCGCCCCGCCCACATCATCGCTTTGGCCGAGTTGGTGGCCTTGGCCGAGGAAAATCTCCCCGCGAAGGGGCAGATCAAGGCCTTCTACACCCGCCTCTCGGAGATCATCCGCGCCTATCTGGAGCGCCGCTTTCACTTCACCGCCCTGGAGATGACCAGCGACGAGATTCGGCTTCAGATTCAAGCGCTTAACTTGCCGCTCGACGCGCGTTTGGGGGTCGAGGACTTCCTCGCCGAGACGGATCTGGTCAAGTTCGCCGACTTCTCCCCCGCCGACAGCGCCGTGGACACGGTGATGCGGCTGGCGCGGGGCCTGGTGATGTCCACCAAGGAGGAGATCCAGCCCGCAGAGGGCGCCGGTGAGGGCGCCATCGAGGCGCCTCCGGCCGCGCCCGCGCCCGCCAAGGTGTCGCTGCGCAAGGACAGCGACGATCAAACGGAGGGCGCGCCATGATTTGGCCCGAGTACAGCGCATGGACCTGGGCGGGGCTCGCCGCCTTGGGGCTCTTGACCCTGCTGACGGCCCTCTTCGCCTGGCTGCGGCGTCGCCGCGTGCCGGGGCTGCGCTTCCCCGCCCGTCCGCGCCTCGATGGCGTCAAGCGGGGCTGGCGGGCGCGCCTCGTCTTCACCCCCGTGGCGCTGCGCGGGGTGGCCCTCATCCTCCTCTTCATCGCCCTGACCCGGCCACAGCTGGCCGACGAGGAGACGGCAGAGGTGGAGGGCATCGATATCGTCGTCGCCTTGGACATGTCGGGCTCGATGTCCTCGGTGGACATCTCCGATGAGGCCCTGCTGGCCCAGCTCCAGGCGGGCGAGCTGCCCGCGGATCGCTTTCATGTCGCCGTGGACGTGCTGCGCGATTTTATCCAGGGCCGCAAGTACGACCGCGTGAGCTTGGTGATCTTCGGCAAGCAGGCTTTCGTGCAGTTCCCCCTCACCCTCGACTATGGCGCGATGCTGCGCATCCTCGATCGCATGGCCCTCGACGACATCGACGGCGACGCGACGGTGATCGGCAACGCCTTGTCCAAGAGCCTGTCGCGGCTGGAGGAGAGCGAGGCCAAGACCAAGCTGGTGATCCTGCTCACCGACGGCGAGGAGAACGGCAGCAACGTCTCGCCCATGGAGATGGCCACCGAGGCCAAGCGGCGGGGCGTCCCCATTTTCCCCATCCTGGTCGGCACCGAGGATCAGTCACGGCGGCCCACGCAGCAGCGGGACTTTTTTACGGGCCTGCCGCTCTATCAGAAGGTGGATAACCCCGTGAACCCCGCCCTCTTGGAGCAGATCGCCGAGGCCACGGGCGGGCGCTTCTACCGCGCCGGGGATCGCGATAAGCTCGCCCACGACTTCCACGACATCCTCGACACGTTTGATAAGTCGCGATTGGTGGACTATGCCGCCGCCGAGCGCGCCGAGCTGTTTGGCTGGTTCTTGATCCCCGGCCTCCTGCTCCTGCTCTTGGAGGTGCTCTTGAGCCAGACGATCTTGAGGAGGTTCCCCTGATGCGCTGGGCTCACCAAGAGCTATGGTATCTGGCGCTGATCCCGGTCATCGCCGTGGCGCTGTTCATCTATGGCCACCTGATGCGCAAGGCGATCTTGGCGCGAGTGGCTAACCCCAAGCTGATGGCCGCGCTGACGCAGACCCTCTCGCCAGGGCGGCGCCTCTTCAAGCAGCTCTTGCTGACGCTGGGGCTGATCCTCGTCACCCTCGCCGCGCTGCGCCCGCAGTATGGGCGGCGGCCCGAGCCGCTGCGCCAGACCGGGATTGATCTGGCGGTGGCCTTCGACATCAGCAAGTCCATGCTGGCCCGCGACGTCTACCCCGCGCGGCTCGACGCGGCGCGCCAAGCGCTGCTGGATCTGCTCGATGGGCTGCATGGGCACCGCATGGCCCTCGTGCCCTTCGCGGGCATCGCCTTCACCCAGACGCCGCTGACCGCAGATAAGAGCGCCATTCGCCTCTATATGAAGGATCTCGATCCCAAGGAGATGCCCGTGGGCGGCACGCACCTGGCGGCGGCCATCCGTGAGGGCGTGGAGCTGCTGACGGGGCGTGAGGATCGCGGCGAGCGGGCCGGGCGCAGCCGCGCGTTGCTGCTGATCACCGACGGCGAGGACGTGGCCGAGGACGCGGGGGAGGCCGCCAAGGAGGCCGCCAAGGCCGCCGCTGAGGCGGGCGTGCAGATCTACGCCCTGGGGGTGGGCACCCGGCTCGGCGAGCCGATCCCCATCCTCAACCACGACGGCAGCCACGCGGGCTATCAAAAGGACAAAGAGGGCAAGCCCATCTACAGCAAGCTCAACCTGGATCTGCTCGGTGAGCTGACGCGCCTCTCGGCGGGGGGCGCGGCGGCCGAGGGGCGGGTCTTTACGCTGGATGAGGACACCCCCACGGCGCTGGCGGAGGCCTTCGGCGCCTTGCAGAAGTCCACGCTGGAGGGCGCCATCCGCCATCGACACAGCGAGAAGTTTCAATATGCCTTGATCCTGGGCCTGCTGCTGCTGGCGCTGGAGGCGTGGATCTCGGAGCGCGCCCAGCCCCTCAAGGCGGCGCTGCGCGCGCGCACGCCAAACAAGGAGCCGCGATCATGAGGCGCACATTGCCCGTGTTGTTGTTGCTCTCCGGCTTTGGCCCCTTCACCTGCGAGGACCCCCAGCTGGAGGACGCCCGTCGCCTGCTCGATGAGGGCAAGCCTGCGCAGGCCATCGAGGCGCTGCCCGAGGCCGACGCCCCCGAGGTCCACTTCGCCCGCGCCGTCGCCGAGCTGAGCCAAGGCAAGGCCGAAGAGGGCCGCTCCTCGCTGGACCAGGTGCAGCGCGGCTTGGCGGATCGCGCCGCTGAGGGCGTGGATGGGCCTTGGGCGGCGCTCCAAGCGCGCTTGGCCTTCGCGCGGGGCCTGGTGGCCCTCAAGGCCGAGGACTGGCCCACCGCCCAGGTGGAGCTGCTGCGCGCCTTGGCCCTCAACCCCGAGGATGAGGACGCGCGGTGGAACCTGGAGCTGGCGTGGTATCACGCGCACCCCCCCTGCCCGCTGCGTGAGGACGATCACGAGCCGGATAACACCCACAAGGACGCCCCGCCCTGGGCCGAGGACAAGAGCAAGGAGCGCCTGCTCTGCCCCGCCAATGAGGACTGGTACCGCCTCGATCTCCAAGAGGGGGCCATGCTCTACGCGGGCCTCACCGGCGAGATCATCCAGCCTGCGGGCGAGGTGGATCAGACCCGTGAGGTTCACTTCGCCCTCTATGCCCCCGAGGGCGGCGCGCCGGTGGATGAGGACACCGTGGGGGAGGAGGGCGCCCAGGTGGGCGTGGATCGGATCAACCAGACCGGCGCTTGGGCGCTGCGCGTCTGGGGGCCGGGGCACGCCGAGTTTAAGTACACCGTGCGCGTAGACGTGGTGCCGCCCTGCCCCGTCGATGACAAGCTGGAGGAGAACGACAGCGCCGGTGAGGCCCGCGCCTTGGAGGACGGTCAGCAGGCGGGGCTCAAGGCCTGCCCTTCTGATCCGGACTGGTACAAGATCGCCGTCCCCGCCAAGGAGGGGCGTCAGGTGACGCTGCTCTTTGATCCCGAGCGTGGGCCGCTGGCGGCCACGATCACCGATGAGATCGGCCTAGAGAGCCTGGCCGAGGGCCGCGCCCATCGCGGCGGGATCGCCTTTAAGATCCCCGCCAAGGAGGAGGCCCAGACGGTGCTCTTGCACGTGGCTACGGAGACGGAGCAGGAGAACCTCTACGCGATCAACCTCCAAAAGAGCGATGATCAGGGCAAAAATCAACCACAAGACCAGGATAAACAAGATCAAGATAAGCAAGATCAACCACAAGACCAGGATAAACAAGATAAAGATAAGCAAGAAGATCAAAAAGATGAGCCAAAGCCGAAGGATCAACAAGAGCAGCAGATGAAGCAGATCACGGAGGCGCTCGACGAGCAATCAGAGAACCCTCAGCTCAAGAAGGCGCTTAAGCAGCTCAAGGTGCTGCCTGAGCTTGAGGACTACTGATGGCGCGCGCGCTCTTTTTGCTGATGCTGCTGCCCGCGCTGGGCCTCGCCGCGCCCTCCCTGGAGGTTTATGCTGATCGCACGCAGCTCTCCTTTGATGAGCGGCTCAACCTGCACATCAAGCTGCAAATCGATGACCCCGCGGGGGGTACTCTTGATGAACCGCCGTTAGATCAGTGGTCGTTCGTGGACGTGGATAGCGTTGAAAGCGTTAGCTATGACAAGCGACGCCGGAGGCAGGTGAAGCGTGTGCAGCGGACCTTGCGACCGGAGGTGGCGGGGGATCTCGAGATCGGGGCCTTCACCCTGCGCTCGGGTGGCGCGGTGATTCGGAGCGCGCCGATCAAGATCAAGGTGACGCAGGGCGCGGCGGCGGCGCCTCAGGCGCCCAAGGCCAGCGACGACGACGACGCTGTGCCTGATCCGACCATTTTCCTCCGCTGGGAGGTCGAACCCGAGGGGCCGCTGTGGGCGGGGCAGCAGCTCTACGCCACGCTGGCCGTCTACCACCGCGCGGATCTCCAGCTGACGGATCTCAACACCGACCGCGTGGACCTCGCGGGCTTTTGGTATCAGGACCTTACGCAGCGCCAGCCCAGTGGCCGACAGGTCATCTTGGGCAACCGCCGGATGGTGCGCATGGCCTTGGCCGAGCATGCCTTGGTGCCGCTGCATGACGAGGGCTTGACCTTGCCCAAGATCAACGCGCAGCTGCGGCTCTCCACCAGGGGGATACTCCGCCGCCGCAGCCAGCGCTTTGAGCGCGCGGCCCCCGCGCTGCCCTTGGAGATCCGCCCGCTGCCCAGCCAAGGCCGCCCCAAGGGCTCGGTGGCCGTGGGGCGCGTCACGCTCCAAGCCACGCTGGATCAAAGCCAGATCAAGCTCGGCGAGGGCGCGCAGCTGACGCTCAAGACGCAGATCAACGGGCTGATCCAGAGCGCGCCGGCGATCAAGCTGCCCGCCTTGCCGGGCGCGCGCGTCTACCCGCCCAGCGAGGACACGCAGACTGAGGCGCGTGGTGGGCGGCTCTGGGGGACGCGCACGCAGGCTTGGCTGATCAAGCCCCAAGCGGCGGGTGTCTTGGAGATCCCCGGCTTTCAGATCAGCTACTTCGATCCAGACACGGGGCGCTACCAAGTCGCCGAGACGCGACCGCTGAAGCTGGGCGTGGAGGCGGCGAGCGGCGACGTGGCGGGCGCGGCGACGGCGACGCCCTTGAGCGAAGCGCAGATCAAGGCCAAGGGGCCACAGCTGAGGACGATCCGCCAGGCCCCGCGCTTGGGCTCGGACGCGCCCGCGCTGGGGTGGCCGCTGCTGACCTTGGCGCTCAGCCCGCTGATCTTCCTCATCCCCCTCGGCCTCCAGGCGGGGCGCCGTCGTCGCCTGAGCGGGGCCGAGGCGCGGGCGGCCCGACAAGCGCTGCGCGAGGCCCGCGCGCGCTTGGGGCGGCTCTCGGCCAAGCAAGAGGGGGTCTACGCGGCGCTGTCGCGCATCGCCCTCGACTACCTACAAGCGCGGCTACAGGCCACGCTCAGCGGCCTCACCCACGGCCAATTAAGGGCGACGCTGGCGGCGCGGGGCGTCTCCGAGGCGCAGATCGGGGCGCTGATCACGGAGCTGGAGAACTGCGACTTCGCCCGCTTCGCGCCCGCCTCACGGCGCGATGATGTCTTGGAGGCGGCGGCGCGGATGGAGGCGACCTTGAGTCAGATCGAAGCGGCGCTGCGGCGCGTGGAGGTGGCGTCATGAGCGTGCTCCTGCTCTGTAGCGGCTTGATCCTCGCGGGCGTCAACGCGCAAGAGGCGTTTTGGAAGGGCGACTACGCGGCGGCGGTGGAGGGCTATCAACAGATCGTCGCCGCCCACCCCAAGAGCGCCGACGCTTGGTACAACCTGGGCACGGCGGCGCTGGAGGCGGGGCGCGTCGGCGTCGCCATCCACGCCCTAGAGCAAGCCTTGCTGCTGAGGCCGGGCGATGAGGACGCCGAGGCCAACCTGGAGGCGGCCCGCGCCCGCGCCATCGCCGAGGCCCTCGACGCCCAAGGAGGGCGGGTGATCATCCCTGGCGATGACGATCTGGGCACGGGCGTGCTCACCGCCGTGCAGATCACCTCGGTGGCGTGGCTGACGGCCCTCGGCGCCCTGCTGACCTTTGGGCTCTTGGCCCTGTGGTGGTCACGGGAGGGGCCGAGGGTTCTGCTCAGCGCCGCGCTGGTCATGATCGGCTTGGTGACGCTGGGCTGCGGCGGCTTTTGGCTCTCCCACGCCTACCTCAGAGCCAAGGTGCAGCAGGCGGTGGTGATCGAGAGCGGCGCGCTGCGGGCGGGGCCGGGGCCGCAGTACCAGACGACGAGCCGCCTGGTGGGGGGGGTCAAGGTCCGGGCGCGCGGCGCGCCCCATGAGGGCTGGCGCAAGGTCATCCTGCCGGCGGGCGGCGAAGGCTGGCTCCCTGATAAAGCGGTGCGGCTACTGGAGATGCCCTGAGCCCAGCGCATCGAGGGCCTTGAGCGACACGATAAAGGACGCCCCTTCGCCCTCGACGCTCTCAACGCGGATTTGCCCGCCATGATCCTTGACGATGCCCTCCGCCAGCGCCAAGCCCAGCCCCAAGCCCTCGCCGCCCAAGCCCGCATCCTCGACGCGATAAAAACGCTCAAAGACAAAGGGCAGGTGTAGTTGAGGGATGCCGATTCCGGTATCACGCACTGAAAAATAGGCCCAGCCGTCCTCGCGCCAAACGGACACATGCACCCCGCCCGCCTCGGTGTACTTAATGGCGTTCTCCAGGAGGTTGATCAGCACGCGCATCATGCGCAGCGGATCGAGGCGGCAGTACACCTCATCGATGACATCAAGCTCCAAGCTCAGCCCCTTGGACTTGGCCTGGAGTTGTAGACGATCGACGGCGTCTTGGAGCAGCTGAGGGAGCGGCAACGCTTGAAAATCGTAGGTGAGGCGCCCCGCGTTTTGACGAGAGAGGGAGAGGACATCATCGACCATCCCTCGCATACGCTGAGCCTCATCACAGACGATCTGGAGGAACTCCACGCGCACCTCAGCGGGCATGGTCTCATCTTGAAGCATGGTGGTGGCGAAGCCCTCGATGGTCGCCAGGGGTGTGCGCAGCTCATGGCTGATGGTGCGCAGGATCTCACGCTTACGCGCGTTGAACTGGCTCAGCTCCTGGGCCTGGGCCTCATGGGCGCGGCGCAAGCGCAAGAGCCCCAAGGTCAGCCCCATCACCTGCAAGGCCAAGCGCAGCTCCTCGACGAGATCATCGACGATCAGCGCCTCATCGGGGGCGAAGGGGGCCTGACGCCATAAGATCAGCGCGCCCTCGGGGTAGAGGGATCGTTGGATCTGGGCGGTGGCCTCGACGCCCCAGCGCGCCTCACGCCCGTTGAGGCGCAGCGCGCCGCCACAGGCGCCCAAGCGCCGCGCGATCTCCGCCAGCGCCTCGCCCTCGAAGGCGGCGGGCTCAACCTCAGAGAGGGCGGCGCGCAGGGCATCGCGGGCGTCGAGGCGGCGTTGAGCGAGGAGGGGGGCGTTCAGAGGGCGATCCCGAGGGGGGTGGAGGGCGGCGAGCGGCGCTTATCCTCATCATCGCTCCAGGCGACGACGAAGAAGACATAGCGATAACCGGGGGTGAGCTTGAGGTTAAGCTGTGTCTCCTCCAGCTGATAGGTGTCTGTGCGTCGCATGGAGATGATCTTGGGCAGGTTATCGAGCTGGATGACGTGCAAGACATAGAAGCTGGCGTCCTCGACCGCATCCCAGCTCAAGCGCACGCCGCGATCCCCGATGACCTCCACGGCCAAGACAGGCGCGTCGAGGAAGCCCGTCTCGCGGCCGCACATGGCGCAGTCTTGCAGGGTGGGCAGGCCGAAGCCGTGGGCCTCATCGCCTGGCGCCTCGCTGCGCTGCGCCTCGCCGTAATCACACAGCACGCGGCACTCAAAGTTCTCATCACAGCCGCACTGCCCGCGCCAAGGCAGGCCCCGCGCGTCATGGACGCCCAGCGCCTGGGCCTGCGCGCCCAAATCCGGCTGAGGGGCGGGTTGACACGCCCCCGTGAGCAGGGCCAAGCAGCCCCATACAAGCCCAAGACGCATCAGCTCTCTCCTCGCTTTGGAGCGCCGCCGAGGTAGAGCGAGAAGATCTCCGCCTCCGCCTCAAGATCCACGCCCTCACCAGCGCAGTTGGTCTCTAAATCCAGGGTCCGCGCGCGGATAAAGGCGTAGAGATCCTCCAAGAACGCCTCGATCTCTGCGGGGCGCGCGCGGAAGGTGAAGGTGCGCGCGCTGGCCTTATGGGGTTCATCATCGAGGAAGCGGCGCCGGACCGTCTCGGTGAGCGCCTCAAGGTGCTCATAGAGCGCGTCAACGCGCGCCTCCCAATCTGAGTCGCTGACGAGGTTGAGGTGCTGCTCAACGACCTTGTACGAGGGCTGCCCCCCGCGCGTGCCCTCTTGAACCTGAATGCGGCCTTCGCGCAGCAGCGCCTTGACCGCCAGCTGAGTGCTATCAAACTCATTACTATGCGGCAGGCGCTCTGACAGCTCGGTGAGGTTAAGTGGCCCCTCACGCAGCAAATCTTCGAGGCGACGCATAAGATTCGTCTCATTCGCCTCAAAGAAGCCCCCTTTATTAAACCGCGCCGAGAGTGCCTTGATCGTGCGAGTCGATTTACCAAAAATTAACGAGATGAGGTTAATTGTGCTGTGTTTTCGCTTCGCCTCTCGCCACATCGCCAGGGTCATCATATCCTTCACGGTGTCGAGGGGATAATTGAAGTCCACGGCCATCTTTACGGCGGGATAGAAGGTCGCGAATAAGATCCTGAGGAGATATTCAGGATAGGGGATCACCTCGGGGGACTGCTCAGCGGGGGAGTTTGACATGGCACCTCTCTGCAGGCGGGATGATAGCGGCTCGCCGGTCGGATTGCATTTGCCTTAATAAATCATTGAATTCTCAACAATTTATCCAAGCGGGGGGCCGCCATCACGCGCGCCATTGTCCTCAAAATGACCTCACAGAAGGGGCGCCGCCTCACCAATTGGACAGCGTGGCGTGCTTTTCTCGCCAGAGATTGCTTAGGGGGGGGCGCCATGATAGGTTCTCCCCGCGTTAGAGCGTCGTGAGTCGCAAAATGCCACGACTACGCGCCAGCAACGAGCCAGATCGAGTGGCCACGAGCACAGACAGGCTATTGGCCTGTCGAGCATCGTGGCTGCTTGAGGTGGCCGTTGATGGTGATGTGGGCTTGGTAAAGTGCGACTCACGACGCTCTAAAAGGGGCCGAGGCCCGGCGGCTCAATCTGAGCTGTGCTTTTGAGTTCCATGGAGGACACCTCGTTGAGTCGCTTCGTCGGTGAAACCTTTGGCGAACGTTATCGGATCGAAGAGGAGCTGGGCAGGGGTACGCTCAGCGTGGTCTACCGCGCCACCGACACGCTCCACGACCGCTCCGTCGCCATCAAGATATTCAGAGAAGACATCCGGCCACAGGGTGAGGCGACCCAGCGGATGATCTCTGATCTCCAGATCTCGGCGACGCTGCGGCCCAGCCCCGTCCCGGTCCTCGGCTGGGGGGGCTGCGCGGGCCGCTTCTACCTCGTTGAGCCTTGCCTCAAGGGCCAGAGCCTCGCCGCCTACCTCAAGGCCGAGTCGCGGCTCTCACCGGGGCTAACCACCTTTTGGGGCCTTGAGATCCTCCGCAACCTCAAGGCGATCCACGAGCGGGGGCGGCTGCACCTCAACATCACGCCGGAGAACATCTTCTTAAGGGAGGATCAAGAGGGGCAGCTGCACGCCTTCCTCAGCGGCGTGGGGATGCACCACCTCCTCAACCTCGAAGCGGCCCCTGCGCGGATCAAAGAGGACTGCTTTGCGCGGGCGGAGTACCTCGCCCCGGAGCTGATCCGTGGCCGCAGCACCGAGGCGCGGACGGACATCTACCTCTTTGGTCTGCTGCTCTACGAGATGTTGACGGGCGCCCCGCCGTTCCAGGGCGAGGACTTCAACCGCACCTCGCGCCAGCACTACCTCAAGAAGGCGACCCCCCCCAACGAGGTCAATCAGGACATCCCTGCTGGGCTCAGCGACGTGATCATGCGCTGCCTGGAGAAGTCCACCACGCGGCGCTACGAGGACGCCGAGGGGCTGATCGCGGCGCTCAAGCCTTTCAGCGATCTGCCGGAGTCATGGGCCTTTGATGGTGACTTTGGCATCTGGCTTGACCCGCCGCGCGGGGAGAAGCGCGCGGAGGCTGTTGAAGCTGCCCTAGATCCCGCGTTGGTGGACGCGGAGGAGGCCGCTGCGGACGCGGAGGCGCTTGAGGCGGCGGAGGACGCGGCCCAAGACGAGCCCGAGCCCGCCCAAGAAGAGCCCGAGCCCACCAAAGACGAGCCCGAGCCCGCCCAAGACGAGCCCGAGCCCGCCCAAGACGAGCCCGAGCCTGCCCAAGACGAGCCTGAGCCCACCAAAGAAGAGCCCGAGCCCACCAAAGACGAGCCCGAGCCCACCAAAGACGAGCCCGAGCCCGCCAAAGATGAGCCCGAGCCCGCCAAAGACGAGCCCGAGCCCGCCAAAGACGAGCCTGAGCCCGCTCAAGATGAGCCTGAGCCCGCCAAAGACGAGCCCGAGCCCGCCAAAGACGAGCCTGAGCCCACCAAAGATGAGCCCGAGCCCGCCAAAAATGAGCCTAAGCTTGACCTAGATAAGCCCAAAACCCCCGAAGCGGTGCGAGAAGAGCCTAAGCCTGCTCCAAGCGCGGGTGGCGCCAATGAAGGCGGCTTTGAAGATTGGTTTGTAGACAACCAAGCTCAGCTTGAACAACACCAACTCTCGCTCTCGCCCTACCAGCTACACGAAGAAAAAGAACGAAACCACCTGCCGATTGTCTTCACGGTGCTCCTCGCGGTGGTCTTGAGCTTCTTCTACATGCTCAACCAATATCAAACCAACAAAGCCAGCGCGGCGGCGGCGGCGCAGGCTCAAAAGCAGACGCCCAAGAAGAAGCGCGTCGCCAAATCAAGCCCGATCATGGCAAACCCGATCGTGGTTGACGCGGCGCCGCTGAAGGGCGCGGTGGATATGGGCCTGGCCACCGACGGCGCGGCGGCGGTGGACGCGGGCGCGCCGCGTGATCTGGAGGCCGACGCCAACACCAAGGCCGAGGAAGAGGCGCGCGCCAAGGCCGAAGAAGAGGCGCGCGCCAAGGCCGACGCAGACGCCAAGGCTGACGCAGACGCCAAGGCCAAAGCTGACGCTGACGCCAAGGCCGAAGAAGAGGCGCGCGCCAAGGCTGACGCAGACGCCAAGGCCGACGCTGACGCCAAAGCCGACGCTGACGCCAAAGCCAAAGCCGACGCTGAAGCCAAGGCCAAAGCCGACGCTGACGCCAAGGCCAAAGCCGACGCTGAAGCCAAGGCCAAAGCCGACGCTGACGCCAAGGCCAAAGCTGACGCCAAAGCCAAAGCCGACGCTGACGCCAAAGCCAAAGCCGACGCTGACGCCAAAGCCAAGGCGCCCAAGAGCAAGGCACAGGACCGCCAAGCGCAGGCGGAGCGCCGCGCCATGGGCGACGCGCTGCGACAAGAGGCCCACGCCCACTTCAAGGCCGCGCGTTGGGCCGAAGCGCGGCGCGCCTACCAAGCGGCGATCAAGCTCAACGCGGGCGACGCCGCCGCGCACTCGGGCCTAGGCGAGGTCGCGTTCCAACAGCAAGACTTCGGCAACGCCGTCAAGCATCATGGCGCCAGCGTACGGCTCTCCCCGCGCAACGCCGACTACCTCACCCAGCTGGGCAAGGCCTACTTCAAGCTCCAAGACTTCCCCAGCGCCAAGCGCCAATTTGAGAAGGCCGTTGAGATCAAGCCGGGCCACCCACAGGCCACGAAGTTCCTCAGGATTGTCAACAAGCGGCTGGGTCAATAAGCGCGGCTCAGCGCGCTGATCTTGGCCTCGATAAGTGGGCGAAGATCGGACCTCACCGCCTTGGATAAGCAGAGCTGCAAGGCGGCCTGATAAGCGCGCAGCGCCCTCTCTCGCAGCGGGCCGACCTGCTGCTCAAGGGCATTGGCGTAGACATCGCGTGCTTCAGCGCTCAGCCCCTGAGGCGGTTCAGTGTTGAGGAGGGCTTGAGCGAAGGTGTCATAGAGATCGGCCACGCCCACCATCGCCTCAACGGTGCTGGCGGGATCACCCAAGGCGATGACCTCTTGATAGATCTGCTTCAGCGCCTCGGTCTGAGTTAAGCGCGCCTTGAGGTTGCGTTTGAGCTGATTCATGGGCATCACCAGCTTAATCTCACGGATCGCGCGCGCCTTGACCTCGGCGGCGTCCAGGAGGCGGCGCGCGCGGGCCAGATCGGGCGTGGGGTTTGACGCTGGCGGCGGCCCAGCCAGAAAGAGAGAGAGGAGGAGGGCGGTCATGGCATCGAAGCTCCTTCAAAAGCGCGCTTTTGAGCAGATACCATAGCCGCCTGATTTTCCCTTGTGTTTTATGCTCAAGCCGCGTGGCTTTGAGGCAACTGAGCGCGATCCGCTTCCAACTTAGCCAAGAGCCGACCCTCAAGCGGGCTCCACAGCCAGACAGGCCCATCGAGGCTGGAGCTGATCAGCCGCCCTGCGTGACATGCCAAGCCCGTGACTTTGAGAATTTGGCTCGCGCGGGGGCCTGGTCATCACGACCTCGCGCGCACAAAGGGCGCGCTCGAAACGCGATGCCCAGGAGGTGTACCAACGCCCACCGGCGTAGGTCCTGGGTTGGCAACGGCTTTACAGTATTTAATTGGCATCCTCCGGGGGCTCGCCCTTGTGCCGCTGCGCGGCCCTGCGGGCGGGATCTCCGCTCAGCTACGCGCGCTTGAGGCGCGCTCCGTTCGCTCCGACCCGTGCGGCATAGCCGCACGAGCCCCCTCCGGCTGCCGGTCCTCGGCCCGCTCCCGCGGGCCTGCGGCTTCTCCTGAGATCGTGGTCGTGGGGCTGCTGACGCAGCCCGGCGGAGCGCTTTAAGGCGTGGAATCATCGACGCTTTTGGGCGGGCCACGCGGGGCGAACCCACGCTTTTGGGCGGGCCACGCGGGGCGAACCCACGCTTTTGGGCGAGCCACGCGGGGCGAACCCACGCTTTTGGGCGAGCCATGCATGGAGTACCCACGCTTTTGGGCGGGCCACGCGGGGCGAACCCACGCTTTTGGGCGGGCCACTCGGGGCAAACCCACGCTTTTGGGCGAGCCACGCGGGGCGAACCCACGCTTTTGGGCGAGCCACGCACGCATGGAGCACCCACGCTTTTGGGTGAGCCACGCACGCATGGAGCATCCACGCTTTTGGGCGAGCCACGCATGGAGCACCCACGCTTTTGGGTGAGCCACGCACGCATGGAGCATCCACGCTTTTGGGCGAGCCACGCATGGAGCACCCACGCTTTTGGGCGAGCCACGCACGCATGGAGCACCCACGCTTTTGGGTGAGCCACGCACGCATGGAGCACCCACGCTTTTGGGCGGGCCACGCATGGAGCACCCACGCTTTTGGGCGGGCCACGCATGGAGCACCCACGCTTTTGGGCGAGCCACGCACGCATGGAGCACCCACGCTTTTGGGCGGGCCACGCATGGAGCACCCACGCTTTTGGGCGGGCCACGCATGGAGCACCCACGCTTCTGGGCGGGCCACGCATGGAGCACCCACGCTTCTGGGCGGGCCACGCATGGAGCACCCACGCTTCTGGGCGAGCCACGCATGGAGCACCCACGCTTCTGGGCGAGCCACGCATGGAGCACCCACGCTTCTGGG
>JAHJCH010000289.1 GCA_018813065.1 Myxococcota bacterium | reverse complement strand
GGTCAGGAGGGCGAGGCCTGTCAGGATCAAGCCGGCTGCGTCGAGGGCCTCCTCTGCGGCGGCGCCGGGCGCTGCGTGGCCCCCGGCGGCGAGGGCACCGGCTCGGCGGAGGCGGCCTGTGAGGTCAGCGCGGATTGCCTCAAGGGGCTCCTCTGCGCCGAGGGGCGCTGCGCGGTGGCCCCCAGCTGGGCGGGCGTCGAGTGCCCCGCCCCGCCCGATGGCCCCCCCCGCGTCCTCTTCGCCTTGCCCCGAGGTGAGGCGGCCCCCTTCTTCAGCCTGCCCTTCCCCAATGACGCGCGGCTGGTCAACGGCGTCGTCGATCTCAGCGGCTTCCCCGGCCTGGGCGCCGGTGATGTCCCCGGCGCCCTCGTGGGGCGTTATGCGGGCGGTGTTCATGAGGAGATCCGTGGCTTCAGCCCCAACGCCGCCGTGATCTTTCGCTTCAGCGAGCCGGTCAACTTCGAGACGCTGACCTTCGGCGGCGATCAGCCCACCTTCGGCTTCGTCGATGTCACCCCCGATGATCCCGCCCTCGGGCGGCGGCCCCGCTCGCGCTTCTTCGCCACCACCGATCGCGGGCGCTATCTCTGTCACAACTGGCTGGGTATTCGCCCCAGTGAGGGCTCGCCGCTGGAGGAGGGGCACACCTACGCCGTCTATTTCCGCCGTGGCGTCGAGGCCGAGTCCGGCGCGCCCCTGGAGCCCGATGAGGACTTCGCGGCGATGACGCGGCCCACCCCGCCCACGGAGCCCGCCCTGGCCGGGGCCTGGCGCCGCTATGCGCCGCTGCGGGCTTGGCTGGCGGGGGAGGGGCTGGCGGGGGAGGATCTGGTCGGCGCCACGGTCTTCACCGTGGGTACGCCCTCGGCGCAGGTCAAGGCCATGCACGCCGCCGCCCGCGCGGCGCCCTCGCCCATCCTGGAGGATGAGATCCTCTGCGACGGCGGCACGCCCTCGCCCTGCGATGGCGGCGGGGCCGGGCGCGCCTGCGGTGATGTCAACGGGCTCTATAATGAGATCCACCTGCGGCTGCGCGTGCCCGATTATCTGACCGGCGAGGCCCCCTATGACGGCGCCGGGGGGCGCGTCTTGTTTGATCAGGGCGGCGCCCCTCAAGAGCAGCGCGTGGGCGCCCTGTGCGTCGCCGTCACCGTCCCCCGTGGCCCTCAGCCCGATCACGGCTGGCCCCTGGTCATCTTTAATCATGACACCGCTGAGCATTATCGCAGCTTCATCGATCGCGGCGTCGCCGCCCGCTTGGCCCGCCTCAACTGGGCCGTCCTCAGCTTTGATCGCCCCCTCCACGGCGCCCGCTTCGGCTTGAGCCTGCCCCCCAGCCCCCAGGCGGTCATCGAGCGCGTCGAGGACTTCACCGCCGCGGGCCGCTTCCGCGACCTCGCCTTGCAGGAGGTCGCTGATCTCACCGCCCTGACGCGGGCCTTCAGCAATATCCGCGTGCGCACCGATGCGGGCCGTCAGACCTTCGATCCCAACCTCTTGGCTTTCTTCGGTCACGGGCGCGGCGCTGAGCTGGGCTTGCCCTTCTTGGCCTTCGACGGCGCCATCAAGGCCGTGGTCTTGGCGGGGGCGGGCGGCGGCGTCGTTGATCTGCTGCAATATGGCGCCGCGCCGCTGGATCTGGCGCGGCTGAGCTTGGCGGGGCTGGCGGAGGTGGAGCTGAACGGGATGCACCCCGGCTTGCACTTGGCCCAGGCTTTTCTCGATGTCCGCGATCCTGTCAACTACGGCGCCCTCCTGCGCACCCCGCCCGAGGGGGTGTCAGGTAAGCACATCTTTATGCTCGATGGCGTGGGGGATCAGATCGCGCCCAAGGGCACGCGCAATGCTTTGGCGATCTCCATGCGCTTGGCCCAGCTGGGCGTGGGCGCTGAGCCCCTCCAGAGCCTCTCGACCATCGAGGGGGGCGTGGCGCGCGGCAACGCGCGCATCCGAGGCGCGGACTGGACGCAGCTGATCAAGCAGTACACCCCCGATGAGGGCGATGGGCATCAGGTGGCCTTCACCACCGTCGAGGCGGTGGGGGATCTCAATCAGTTCTTTACGGAGCTGCTGGCGGGCGTGCCCTCCGTCGGTCCATGAGCCACGGCGGCGTTCACCCAGTCGATGTAAGGCGCCGCGCTGCCCAGCGCGGCGACGTCCAGCGCGATGATCTCCGGTACTTCATAGGGGTGGAGCGCCGTGAGCGCCTCGACTAAGGCAGGCGCCGCCTCGTCGGAGGTTTTAATCAAGAGCGGTATCTCAGGTTCGTCGTGCAGGGCGCCCTCCCAGATGTAGAGGCTCTGCACGGTGGGCAGGATGTTGACGCAGGCGGCCAGCCGCCGCGTGACCAGCGCGGCGGCGATGGTCTTGGCCTCCGCCGCCGGGCAGTTACAGAGAATCACCTTCATCGTGGCACCTCGTCGCCTTTTTAAAGTGGCTTATCTTGGCGCGCTCGCGCGCTGTTTTGAAGCGTGTGCGGCTTACGGTTGTGTGTTGAAGCGCGCTGTTTTAGGTTCTCGTCGGACAAACTGGGCTGCCTCGGCTTCGCCTTGGCCCCCAAAGCCTTTAACTCAATCCCAATAAAGGGAGCGTGGTATGAATCAGAACCCGACGATTATCTATACCAAGACCGATGAGGCCCCCGCCCTCGCCACCTACTCCTTGCTCCCCATCATCGAGGCCTTTACGCGCGCCGCCGACGTGCGCGTCGAGATGCGCGATATCTCCTTGGCCGGGCGCATCCTCGCCCAGTTCCCCGAGGCGCTCACCGAGGCGCAGCGCGTCGAGGATGCCTTGGCCGAGCTGGGCGCCCTGACGCTCAAGCCCGAGGCCAATATCATCAAGCTGCCCAATGTCAGCGCCTCCATGCCGCAGATCAAGGCGGCCATCGCTGAGCTTCAGGCCAAGGGCTATGCGGTGCCCAGTTATCCCGAGGAGGGCGATGATGAGGCGTCTCAGGCCATCCGCGCCCGTTATGATCGGGTCAAGGGCAGCGCGGTGAACCCCGTGCTGCGCGAGGGGAACTCCGACCGCCGCGCCCCCGATGCCGTCAAGGCCTACGCCCGCCAAAATCCACATAGCATGGGCGCGTGGTCGCCCGACTCCAAGAGTCACGTCGCCACCATGGCCGAGGGCGACTTCTTCGCCAATGAGCAGGCCGTCACCCTGTCCGCCGCCACCACCGCGCGCATCGAGCACGTCGCCGCTGATGGCGCTGTCACCCCGCTCAAGGCCAGCCTGCCCTTGTTGGCCGATGAGGTCCTCGACGCCACCGTGATGCGTAAGCGCGCGCTGGTGGCTTTTCTTGAGGCCCAGGTGGAGGAGGCCCGTCAGCAAGGTGTCCTCTTCTCGCTGCATATGAAGGCGACCATGATGAAGGTGTCCGATCCGGTCATCTTCGGTTACGCCGTGCGCGTCTATTTTAAGGATCTCTTCGCCAAGCACGGCGCGACCTTTGAGGCTTTGGGCGTCAACGTCAACAATGGCTTGGGGGATCTTCTGGGTAAGATCGCCACGCTGGATGAGGCCAAGCGCGCCGAGATCGAGGCGGATATCGAGGCGGCCTATGCCCGCGGCCCCGCTCTGGCGATGGTGGACTCGGATAAGGGCATCACCAACCTCCACGTCCCCAGCGATGTCATCGTTGATGCCTCTATGCCCGCCATGATCCGCACCTCCGGGCGTATGTGGAACGCTCAAGGCGCCCCCCAAGACACCAAGGCGGTCATCCCCGATAGCAGCTACGCGGGCGTCTATGCCGAGGTCATCGACTTTTGTAAGGCCCACGGCGCCTTCGATCCGCGCACCATGGGCAACGTCGCCAACGTGGGCTTGATGGCGCAGAAGGCCGAGGAGTACGGCTCTCACGATAAGACCTTTGTCATCAGCGCGCCGGGCGTGGTGCGCGTGGTGGACGCCGAGGGCAAAGCCCTGACGCAGCATGAGGTGGAGGCCGGGGATATCTGGCGCGCGTGTCAGGCCAAGGATGCGCCGATCCGTGACTGGGTGGGCTTGGCCGTCCGCCGCGCCCGCGCCACCGGTAGCCCCGCCTTCTTCTGGTTGGACGCCGCCCGCGCTCATGACGCGCAGCTCATCGCCAAGGTCAACGCCTGCCTCGCTGAGCACGACACGACCGGCTTGGATCTGCGCATCATGGCCCCCGCTGAGGCCACCCGCGTGACCCTGGAGCGCGTTAAGGCCGGTCAGGACACCATCTCCGTCACCGGCAATGTCCTGCGCGATTATCTCACTGATCTCTTCCCCATTCTGGAGCTGGGCACCAGCGCCAAGATGCTGTCGGTGGTGCCGCTGATGAGCGGCGGCGGCCTCTTTGAGACGGGCGCCGGTGGCTCGGCGCCAAAGCACGTTCAGCAGATGGAGCGGGAGGGGCATTTGCGCTGGGACTCCCTGGGTGAGTTCCTGGCCCTCGCCGCCTCCCTGGAGCACCTCGCCGATCGCGTCGGGGACGCGCGGGCGCGCACGCTGGCGAAGGCCCTCGACGCGGCCACGGCCAGCTACCTGCTCAACAATAAGTCGCCCTCACGCAAGGTGCATCAGATCGATAACCGAGGCAGCCATTATTACTTGGCCCTCTATTGGGCGCAGGCCCTGGCGGCGCAGGATGAGGACGCGGCCCTCAGCGCGCGCTTTCAGCCCGTGGCGGCGGCCTTGGCGGCCCATGAGGCGCAGATCGTCGCCGAGCTGAACGCCGCGCAGGGCGCGCCGGTGGATCTCGGCGGTTATTATCTGCCCGATGACGCCCTGGCCTCGGCGGCCATGCGCCCCAGCGCCACGCTGAATCAGATCATCGAGGGGATCTAGGGCGCCTCGGGCAGCGCGCGCGCGCCGTCGCTGCGCGTGGGCGCTGAGGCGCGCGTCTGCTCGTCGTAGGCGCGCACCTCCACCCAGTAGGTGTGCTCTGGGATGAAGGCCAGCCCGTCCCAAATCGCGTAGGCCTCGCCGCCCATGTCCCGCCAAGGGGTGATCTGGGCGTCGTTCTCGCCCAAGATCCGCGCCTCATAGCCCACCGCCCCCTCGCTGGGCCGCCACTCGGCGCATAGGCGCGTCAGGCCATCGAGGGTGTCCACGTCGCCCGCCGGATCACAGGCGGGCGTGAAGGGGCAAGGCCGCTCCCATACCGCCTCGATCTCGGCGCGCGGCGGCGGGCCAAGGCGGCGCAGCTCGCCTTCGCTGGAGGGGATAAAGAGCCGCCGCGCCGCCCCCTCGTCCACGATCAGCGGCGCGCTCAGCGGCGCGCCCAGGCTCCGCCACCAACGCGCCACGCCGTCGAGATCAAGGGCGTAGAGGTCGCCGATGCTGTCGGTGAGCAGCAGCCCGTCTTCGCCCTGCCCCCCCGCGCCTTCAAGGAGCCCCCCCACCCGCTGGAGGTCGATGACCTCGTTAAACCGCGCCTCCAGCGGCGCGCGCAGGATCGCCTCGCCGCTCAGCACCCCCAGCGCGTTGACGGGCGCCGCTGCGCCAAGATCGTAGTCGTAGATCAGCAGCGGCCAGCCCGCGCTGGGGCTGATCCAGAGCCGCCCGGCGCGCACCCAGCCCAAACGGCGCACCCAGGCCTGGTCGCTGATCCCCGCAGGCGCCTCGGCCCGCCATAGGCGCTGGAGATCGGCGTCGAAGAGATCCGGCGGGCCGTTGCCGCCCAGCCGCAGGACGCGGCCCCCGCCCGCCGCCATCACCCAGCCGCCACCCCGTGAGATGTCGCCCAGGACGCGCCCCAGCTCGACCATGCCCGTCTGCGCCCCCGTCCTCGGATCAAAGCGGCGCAGCGCGTCCGTCTCGGTGATGTAGACCTCCGCCTCGCCGTCGCCGTCGGCGTCGGCCACGCTGAGGTTCTGGTTGCTGGGGCCACTACAGTTGTGGTTGGGCCGGATCAGCGTGCGCCAGAGGCAAACGCCCGTCTCCGCGTCCAGGCCCGTCAGCGTGCGCAGGTAGAGGCGGTCTTCGGGGCAGCGCGGATCAACGTCCATGTTCGGGTCCAGGATGAGATCCGGCGGGCAGGCAGGATCTGGGGCGTATCGCGCGGCGTCGAGCAGCAGATCGTAGCGCAGCGCCACGGCCCGCTCAGGCAGGGTGATCAGCCCCGCGTTGGCCACCGCCGTGTAGGTCGCGCTGTCGAGGGCGTGGCGCCAGCTGAGCGCGCCGTCGCGGCTGTCGAGGCCGATGAGCTGCTGCCCCTCGCCACGGGTAGACCAGGTGATCACCCGCCGCGTCGGCGGCGCCCCCGTCCACAGCGGGCCGCCTTGGTTGCGCGTGGCAGGCCGCCGCCAACGGATCAGGCCCTCGATGCGATCAAAGGCGAAGAGCGCGCCGCTGGCGTTGAGGCCCAGGATCTCGTCCGGCGTGGCCGCGAGGGCGGCGCCCCCCGATGAGGCCCGCAGCTGAGGGCGCCCCCCCGGCTCGGCGTTGCGCAGCGTGGCGTTCTCATACAAGCCCAGGCGGCCATCCCCAAAGGAGATCGACCAGCGCCGCCCCCCCTCGGCGAAGATGGCCCCCACAGGCTCTTTGAGCAGGACGCGGCGTAGGCCGTCGCCGTCAAGGACGCTGATCGAGGTTGGCGCGTCGTCCTCAGACTCCAAGACCAAGAGCGCGCCGTCGAGGCTTAAGGCGCCCACCCGTTCGCTCGTGGTCGCCGCGTCCGTGGCCCGCCGCTTGGGGTAGAGCAGCGCGCCCTCAAATGAGGGGGCGGCGGGCCGGGCGCCGTCCAAGGTCAAGACCTGGATCGTCGTCGTGGCCGGGGGCGTCAGCCCCTCTCCTCGGGCCAGGATCAGCTCCGGTCGCGCGTCGCCGTCGATGTCCTTGAGCGCCAAGAGCCGCCCCTCCAGCCCCCATAGCTCGGCGCCGTCGAGGCCGCTGAGGGCGTGGAGCCGCCAGGCCCCCTCGCTGTAGGCCGAGATGAAGATGTCCAGCGCGCCATCGCCGTTGAGATCCCATAGCCCCGCCCCCGGCGTGAAGAGGGCCTCGCCTAAGCGCGCCCGCCAGCGCGGCGGCGCGGCGGGGCAGCTGAAGTCGTCGATGAGCCCCACGCCGCCTTGGCGGAAGGTGAGGATCTCAAGCCCACCCCGCCCCGGTAAGATGTCGGCGGCTTGGTGGGGGAGGTCGCCGTCGGCGCTGGGCGCCTCGATGTCAAAGCAATAGGCCTGGGTGTCGCTGGGGAGGTCAAAGCCCTTCATGCCCTCCGCGTCGGTGATGAGGATCTCCGCCCGACCATCGCCGTCGAGATCGGCGAGGCTGTTCCAGCGCGTGCAGCGCCCGTTGGCTCGATCGCCCCGGATGATCGCCGCCCGCTCCCCCGCCCAGCCCTCGGTGAAGCGGTAGATCACGGCGTAGCCCGTGCCGCCGCGTGAGCAAGAGCCGTCGGTGACGTAGAGATCGTCGATCTGATCGCCGTCGAGGTCGGCGATCAGCGTCAACCCCAAGGAGACGAAGGGTGGGCCGTCAGGGGCCAGCGGCGCGGCAGGGAGGGTCCAGCGCAGCGCGCCGCTGGCGGCGTCGAAGATCCAGGCCGCGTTGACGCCACTGGCGATGATCTCAAGCTGCCCGTCGCCGTTGAGATCGGCGACGGCTTGGACGGCCCGGATGCCGAGGATCTCGCTGCGCCAGAGGTGGACGCCGCTGGGGAGGAAGACCTCCAGGCGGCCCCCTCGGGCGATGATGATCTCATCGCGATCCGGGCGCGTGGGGCGGCCACTCCACAGCGCGTCGCTGGCCAGGGCGCCGCCCATCTGGTCGGTCCCTTCGAGCGTGTAGCCCTCCAGGCCAAAGGGCGCCTCCACGGCGGGGCTGGGCGTGGGGGTACACCAGGCCGCGTCGGGTGCCCCGAGGTCTTGTGGCGCGGCGTCGAGGTCTTGTGGCGCGGCGTCGGGTGCCCCGAGGTCTTCAAGGGCGGCGTCGGGCGCGGCGTCGGGCGCCCCGAGGTCTTCAAGGGCGGCGTCGGGCGCGGCGTCGGGCGCCCCGAGGTCGGGTGACGCGGCGTCGGGCGCGCCGAGGTCTTGTGGGGCGACATCGGGGTCTTGTGGCGCGGCGTCGAGGTCTTGTGGCGTGGCGTCGGGCGCGGCGTCGAGTATCCCGAGGTCTTGTGACGCGGCGTCGGGCGCCCCGAGGTCTTCAAGCGCCACGTCGAGCGGCGCGCCCCGGATGTAACGATCAGGCGCCGCCGCCTCGCCGCTGTCCAAGGCGCGGACACAGGTCCGCGTGGATGGCGCGCAGACGTAGCCCGGCGCGCAGCCCGAATCGAGGCAGTCAAACAGGCCATCCACCCGCCGTGTGTGATCCTCGCAGCCGAAGAGCGCAAGGGTAAGGGGGATTCCAATGAAGATGTGTCGCATCACGCCCTCTGGGGTGGAAAAAAAAGCCGCCCGTTAAGTTGGAGTGGGCGCGCTCCGTTTATCAGCCCATGCATAAGTTCACGCGTTTTTTGCTCTCTCAAGAGCTGATTGATGAGGCGCTGGCGCAGAAATTAGAGCGGTGTCAGCTGGAGGGTAAGCCCCCCCTGGGGCAGATTCTCGTTCGCTCCAAGCGCCTCAGCGTCGATCAGCTGATGAAGTGTCTTTATTTCCAGGCCGATCATCCAAATATACCGCTGGGGCGCATCGCCATCGATCTGGGCTTTATCTCTGAGGCGGTCCTCGTCTCCGCCCTCTTGGAGCAGTCGAGCTACCGGGCGTGTCACCCTGCTCATCGCCTGCTGATCTCAGGCGAGATGTCAAAGAAGCGCCTGCTTGAGGTGCTCATCTTATACCTCTCTAAGCATGATCTGTGAGCGCACGCTCAAGGCCGCGTGGTCTTTTTAAATCGCCCCTGCTAATCTCCGCCGGGCCTCCCAGGAGGGGGCGTTGAGCGGTGTTTGAAGACGCGGGGGACCTGTGGCTTACAAGGCTTGTTTTTCATGTGAGCTTCTCTTCGAGGTGGACGCAGGCGTCGCCGCGCGCTGCCCTGAGTGTGATGGCGCCTTGGAGGATTATCGCCCAGAGGCGTTCGAGGAGGAGGAGGACTATGAGGAGCCCACCGCAGCCTTTTCAAGCGCGCAGCTGGAGGCGCTGACGGCAGGGCCTGAGGCGGATGTGGCCGAGACGGCCACTTATCAAGGGCTGAGCGCCGCCGTCCGCGCGCGCATCGACGCCACCCCCAACGCCTTCGATCCCGCGCGCGCCCCCGAGCCCACCACCGCGCTGCGCCTCTCGGATGTGGGCTTCGATCCCACCCGCGCCCCCGAGCCCACCACCGCGCTGCGCCTCTCGGATGTGGGCTTCGATCCCACCTTCGCCCCCGAGCCCACCACCGCGCTGCGCCTCTCGGAGCTGGAGGGCGAGGCGGCGCTGCCCCCTACGGCGCCTCAAGCCAACCCCTTCGGCGCCCCCGTCGAGGACGCGGCGCCGAGGCGCACTCAAGGCTATGGCGCCATCCCCCGCCCAAGCACCCCCACGCAGCACCCCGAGGCGGGTGAGCATCGCTCAACGCGGATCTTGGATCTCAACGGGGATCTCCCCGAGGTGATGCCCCCCACGCAGCTCTTGCAGCACGCTCAGCCCAACCCCCCCGCCCCCGCAGCAGCGGCTTCGCAGACCCCCCCCGCGCCCGCGCGCCTCTCCGGCGGC
This sequence comes from Myxococcota bacterium, assembly GCA_018813065.1. GTDB lineage: Bacteria > Myxococcota_A > Bradymonadia > UBA7976 > UBA1532 > JAHJCH01. The sequence goes on along the minus strand of JAHJCH010000289.1, from coordinate 14,419 downwards.
GGCCTCCAAGCCCGCCTCTCCGGTGAGCCCGCCTCGTCCGCAGGGGGGGCGCCCCCCCTGCGCCGCCCCCGCGACGCCGTTAAAGATCCAAACCGCCCCACGATGATGGCGATGGGGCCGCCGCTGCCCCAGCGGCCCTGGGCCTTGATCGTCGGCGGGGGCCTGGGCGCCCTGGCCCTGGTCGGTGGCCTCCTCTTTTGGCTGCTCTCCAGCCCCAAAGCGTCCGTTGAGGCAGAGACGCCCCCACCCCCGCCCCCGCCGCTGAGCTGGGAGGCGCAGCTCGTTAAGCAGCTGGAGAGCGCCGCCGCCGCCCTCCCCGTCGCCGAGGGCACTGAGCCCCTCCTCGAAGGGCCATATCTCGCCGCTGGCCCCGAGGGCCTCTATACCCACTTCGGCGCCATCCCCGGCTTGCCCTCCAGCCTGGAGCCCAAGGGCACCCAGGCCGCCGACGCGCGCGGCGCCTGGAGCCGCCCCGTCTTTCAAGCCCTCTCGGCGCAGGGCGCGCCCGCCCCCCTCTTCGCCCTGGCCCTCGACGCGCAGGTGCCCGTGGAGGTGGCCCTGCGCATGGGCTACGCCGCCCAGCGCGCGGGCTATGAGGGCCTGGGCCTCGTCGTTCATCGCAGCGACGCGGCGGGGAAGCTGGGGCTCCTCGCCTTTAAGGTTCACGATCAGGCGGCGCCTTTTCCCGCTCAAGGCGCCCTGGATCTGCGCGTGGGGCGGCTGGGCTTTAATGTCTCGGTGCGCGATGGGCAGCGGCAGCGTATCAGCCAGGGGGAGCCCCGCATTAAGCGCCGAGAGAAGGGGGATCGCTTGGACTTCTTCGCCCTGGAGAAGCGCCTGGCGGCGCTGGGTGAGGCCCACCCCAAGATCAATCAGGTCGTCTTCTTCCCGCTGCCGAAGATGACCCTAGAGGAGATCACGCAGATCCTCTCCCTCTTGGCCCTCTCCCGCTTTAATCAGGTCTGGATTCAACCCCCCGAGCAGCACGGCTAGCACCCTGACCACGCCCGCCGATATCGCCGCGTGAAGATCACCATCGAGGCCAGGCCGTGGATCGTAAACGCGCCGCTCATGGCCCAGTAGCTGCCCACCGAGCCAAATCGCTGGCTGAGGTAGACGGCGGCGGGCAGCTGGAAAGCCAGGTGCGCCAGCGCGGCGACGCCCATCGGTGGCACCGTGTGGCCCGCACCACCAAAGGCCTTGCTGAGCACCAACGCAGGGGCAATGAAGGGGAAGCTGAGGCAGAAGATCCGCAGCAGCCGCCCACCCTCGATGATCACCGCAGGGTTGTGATCAAAGGCGGCGATGATGTGGTCGGCGCCAAGGTAGGTGAAGATCCCCAGCGTGAGCATCCCCACGCTGTAGACGCCCACCCCCGCCCAGGCCGTGCGCCAGGCTCGCCCCGCCTCGTCCGCCCCCAGGTTCTGGCCGACGAGGCTGGCGGTGGCTTGGCCCACCGAGAGGCCCGGGAAGATGACGATGCTCATCACCACCATCGCGGCGGTGTAGGCCGAGACGACCGTGGCGCCAAAGCCCGCGAGGATCTTGACCAAGGAGAAGCCCGCCACGTTGCGCACCAAGTGCTCGACGCTGCTGGGCGCGCCGATCCGCAGGATGCCCCACAGCGTCGGCCCGTCCAGGCGCAGATCCACACGTCGCGGGCGCAGCCGAGGGACCCGGTGGCGGATCTGCCCCACGCCGTAGATGAGCGCCAGGGCGTTGGCCAAGACCGTCGCCGTCGCCGCCCCCGGTACGCCGCCGCCGAGCGTGAAGATAAAGAGCGGATCAAGGAGCCCGTTGAGGATCGGCGCGACGCTGGCGACGCGCATGGCCGCCTTGCCCTCGCCCGCCCCCTGTAACGCGAAGGTGAGCACGAACAGCGGGGCGTTGATCAAGAGCCCCCACATGCTGATCTTGAGGTAGGCCGCCGCAGGCTCAAAGACGCCCCGCTCGGCGCCCATAAAGTCCATGATCCAAGGCGGCGCGGGCCAGGCCAGCCCGGCGAAGATCAGCCCAAAGAGCAAGGAGAGCCATAGCCCCTGCGCGAAGTGGTGGGCGGCGCGCTGAGGCTGGCGCGCCCCAATCAAGCGCGCCACCCCCGCTAACGTGCCCACCCCGACCCCAAAGGCGAGCGTAAACAGCAGCATCAAGGAGACATGGGCGATGCCCAGCGCGGCGAGCGCCTCCGTGCCCAGCTGCCCGACCCAGAGGCGGTCGATCACCAGCGTCAGCAGGTTAAAGACGTGGCCGACGAAGAAGGGGAGCGTGAGGTGGAGGAGCGGGCGGAGGATTGAGCCTTGGGTGAGGGGGGCTTGGAGGGGCAAGGAGGCTCCTTGGCGTCAGCGCCGGGGCTCCTCCTTTAGTCCAAAGTCCACTCGCCCTCAAGCGGGCCGAAGTTCAATGAGAAGCGGCCCATGATGGGGATGTCGAAGAAGAGCGTGCCGTTGGCCTTGTAGGGGATGGTGAAGTTGGGCATGGAGAGGTCCAGGAGGCTGCCCATGGCGTCCTCGGCGATCACCTCAAGGATGCCCAACATGGCGTCTAGGCCCAGGTCGAAGCGCACATGGGCCTCAAGCTGGCCCGGGCAGGAGACGCAGCTCTGGCCGTCGTCGTCGGTCCCAACACGGCACTCGGCGCCGATGGCCTCGCAGGCGTCGCCGCAGCAGAAGCTGCGCACGCCGCCCTCGTCGCGGACCTCGCAGCCCTTGTCGGCGCGGCACTTCGACAGCGCGCGGCTGGGGATGACCTTGAAGCCCAGGTTGTCGTCAAAGGCGCCGGCGCCCTCGGTGGCGGCCTTGACCGCCAGCTCTAAGAGATCGTTGATGGTGGGCTCAAACTCCATGATGTCTTGGCCCTCTTCGACGCGGCACGCCTCGGGGTTGGGGCCGCCGTCGCAGACCTCGGCTTGGGGATCGCAGAAGGAGACACACAGCGCCGCCAGCTCCGCTTGCTTGGCGCCCTCAAAGACGTCGAGGGCCAAAAGCAGCTCCACCGTGGGCACCGGGAAGGTGTTGGGGTTGCCCAGCTCAAAGACCGTCTCAAAGCTGAACTTCAGCTCGCTCTTCTTGGGGATCTTGCCAAAGAAGCTGACGCAGGCGTCCCAGGTGTTGCCCAGCAGGTCATTGCAGTAGTAGGCCCCCAGCTGCATCTCGCTGGGGTACTCCAAGAGGTTGAGCGCCGCCAGGCTCGCCGTGGGCGGCTCAGGGGGGTCGCCGCCTGCGGCCTGCTTGGCGGCCTCTTCAAGGATCTCGCAGCTGGTGAGGCTCAACGCGAGGGCGATCATCGTAAAGAGGGGGGTGCGCATGCGCGGCTCCATGGGGGAGAGGCTCTCAGGGGAGCCTATTGTAAACCTTTGAGATCAATCTACTTTTGCAGAGGAGGAGGCGAAAAACTCGGGTTACTTGAGCAAAAGCGCGCTCTTAACCGCTGAGCCCTTGGAAAGATTCACAGGATATTTGCTCTCCAAGCGCTTGAGCTTGGCCTCGGTCACCGCCAAGAGATCTACCCCCGTCGCCGAGGCGAAGTTGAGCAGCGACAGCAGCACGTCCGCCGCCTCGTCCTCGATCCGCGCGCGGTCGGGTGGCCCCGCCCCCGGCGGGTGCGGGCCTGGGCCTTCGCCCGTCCACATGTACAGCTCCAGCAGCTCCCCCGCTTCCACGCTGAGGCAGGCGGCGAGGTTCTTCGGCGTGTGAAACTGGCCCCAGTCGCGGGCCTCCACGAACGCCTCCAGCTGCGCTTGTAGGTCCTTGAGTGCGCTCATGTCCGCACCATAGCCACAACCCACGCCGCCCCTCAATGATCATCACCCCTCGTCAAAACTCTTGTCGTCTCTCATCCCTGCTTGGGCTACAACACCAGGCCCACGCTCAAGCTAAAGGCCCGATGATGAAGGACCAAGACATCGTAGAGATCCTCCGCAAGACCCTAGAGGATGGGCGGCTCAGCCGAGGGGAGCGTCAAGCCCTCAAGGCCCTGTTGGATGATGAGCAGCTTGATGAGGCCAAGCGCGGGCGGTGGCGTAAGCTGGCCTTGCAGGTGGCCATCAGCGGCGCCAAGCAGGTCCGCCCCATCGCCGCGATGAAGTGGCTCTTTGGTGTGCTTAAGCTGCTGCGCCCCCAAAACCTGCGCATCCCCAAGGTCGAGGCCTATTTTAGCCCCGGTGAGAGCTGCCGTAATCGCCTGATTGAGCTGATCCAAGGCGCGCAGAAGCGCATTGATATCTGCGTCTTTACGATCACCGATAATCGCATCGCCGATGTCATCGTCGCCGCCCATAAGCGCGGCGTTCACGTCAGCATCCTCACCGATGACTTGAAGGCCGAGGACCAAGGGAGTGATATCCATCACTTCGAGAAGATGGGCATCCCCGTGCGCATGGATGGCTCAGATAAGCATATGCACCATAAGTTCGCCATCTTTGATCAGAAGTATCTCTTGACCGGGAGCTATAACTGGACCGTCAGCGCGACGATAGCCAATGAAGAGAACATCATCGTGACGGATGATCATCGCTTGATCTCCGCCTTTGAGCGCGAGTTCGAGAAGCTCTGGGTGCAGTATCGGCCCTCTTAATCCGAAAGCCGTTAACGGCGCTCAAACGTGCGCGCGAGGTAGTCCAGCTGCGCTCTGAGCTTTTTGTTGTAGAGCTTGTTCTCTTTGGCGATGGGCTTCTTTTTCCACTCTTCTGTTCTTTGGCTCAGCGCGTCGGCCATCTGCCATGTGTACTCAAAGTCCCGCCCCGCTAAGCCTTCGATGGCCTTGAAGCGCGCCTCGGAGAGCCAGTGTAGATCGCGCTGGTCCTCGACCTTGTTGAGATCCACCTTGAGCGGTCGCAGCCGTGAGAGCTGTAACGCCCGTTCGAGCGTCACCGCGTCCAGCTTGGGGCGCAGCGCCTCTTGAAACGCCGCGGCGCTCTCGTGCGTTTGGTTGACCAGCCCATCAAACCCCTCGATGGGCAGCCCCTCCGCCTTGAGCTTGCCGATCACCGCGTTGTCGGCGCGGTAGCGGATCGGCTGGTAGACGCGCTGGGAGAAGACGTTTTGGACGATAAAGAGCAGCACGAAGCTGACCACACCCGAGATCAGCGGCGTGGAGATCCAGCCCGAGGAGATCCGCCCCAAGACGCTGAAGCGGATGTTGCGCCCCCCCTTCATCAGGCCAATGCCGATCACCGCCCCAATGACCGCTTGGGAGCTGGAGACGGGGACGAGCGGGATGCTGGGGAGGCCGTGGCGGACGAGGAGGTTCTCCAGCTGCTCCGAGGAGAAGAGGAAGAGCACGATGGCTTGGGCTAAGACGACGATCAGCGCGGCGATGGGCGAGAGCTTGAAGAGATCGTTGCCCACCGTGAGCATGACCTTTTTGGAGAAGGTGAAGACGCCGACGCCGATCGCCAGGCCCCCCAGCGCGAAGAGCTGCTGGGCGCCGTTGAGCGTAAAGAGCCCAAAGACGTCGAGATCACCAAAAGGCACCGAGGGGACAAACACACCCATGACATTGGCGATGTTGTTGGCCCCCAGGCTGTATGAGGCGAAGGCGCCGACGATGAAGAGCCCCATCCGCGTGAGGTAGTCGAGGGCCAAGATGTGCAGCCGCACCCGCGACAGCGTCGCCTCGGTGAGCTTGAGCAAGATCATGGCGAAGCCCGCCGACAGCAGGGGGCAGAGGATCCATGAGCTGACGATCTTGGATAAAGAGTTGTAGTTCGTCAGCGAGCCGGTGAACAGGTTCCAGCCGATGATCGCGCCGACGATGGCTTGGGAGGTGGAGACCGGCAGCTTGAGCTGGGTCATCCAGGTGACGGTCAGCCCGGCGGCCAGCGCCACCGTGAAGGAGCCCGCCAGCGCGTTGACCGCGCCGAGCTTGCCCAAGGTGTGGGAGGCGCCCGCGCCGCCGACCACCGCGCCGATGAGCACAAACACGCTGCAAGCGATGGCCGCCGTGCGGAACTTGATCATCCGCGTGCCGACCGCCGTGCCGTAGACGTTCGCCGCGTCGTTGGCCCCGAGGGACCAACCAAGGAAGAGGCCGCTGAGGAGGAAGACAAAAAACATAGACGCTAGATCGTACGCTTGATGCTGGCGATGGCGAGCCGCTCGGCGACGATCTCGGCCAAGTCCGAGAGCCGCTCCACGCGCTGAATGAAGAACGAGAGGTGCATCTTGTGGCTCAATCGCAGATCCATCTCAAAGACGCGGCCTTGTAGCTTGAGGCTCAGGTGATCTGCTTCGTTCTCGTGAAAGTCCACCTTGTTGATATGGTCTTGGATGCTGCGGGTGTTCTCGAAGAACCCGCGCGAGGCGCCGACGACGCTGATGATCGATTCAACGGATTGATTCGTCAGCTCTAAAATCCCTTCGTTGAACTCTTCGGGGAAGTTAGGCTTTTGAACATTAAATTGATTGAGTGTGTGCTTGCAGCTGTCAATCACGTTGTCCAAGTTCTCTAAGAGGCCGAGGACGTCACCACGAGATTCAGGGATGAGCGAGTAGCGGTAGAGGATCTTCTCTGAGTCTTTGCGAATAATATCTGCTCTGCCTTCTAAGTCGCAGATCGCGGCGAGGTGGCGCTCAAATTCTTCACGATCGCCGCTGAGGTATGCACGGCAACCTTCTTTGAAGACCATCGCGCCCTTGCCGATTAAATCTAAGAACTGATCAATTTGAACCTCAAGGGCTCGCGCTCGACCAAAGGTCAACATTTCAATACTCCTCTCTCGCTCGGGGCCAAGGACCGAAGGCGACGGGCGACGTCGTGGACGCTGAGGGGGGGCGTCGCTCTAGGTGATCGAGTCAATAGGGCGGCGGGCTGGCGACCCCTCAGCGCGTCGGCGGGGGCCAAAAAATCCGAAGCGAGTAGGTTACTGCAATGTTTATCGGAGGCCAAGCCCCTGGCGCGAAATCCTGCGAGCGCCTCCGCCTTGGCGGGCTTGGTGTTGGATTGGGCGCTCAGGCGTCAAGCTGAGGTGTGGGCGTCCAAGCAGGAAAACACCAAGCCCCTAGCGGATGGCGGCGCATCCCCCTAAAAAGGACCGATGCGATTCCTCAGCCGACGTGTCCACCTCATCACCGGCAAGGGGGGCGTGGGCCGCACGACCCTGACCGCCGCCCTGGCAAAAGCCGCCGCCGCCCACGGTCGGCGCACCCTCGTCTGTGACGTCAGCGATCCCGACGTCGGCCGCAGCGCCCTCGGCGCCGCCCTTGGTGCGGCTCTCGACGCCCACCCCCGCCCCCTGGCCCCGAACCTCTGGGGCGCGCGCCTGATCTCCGAGGAGGGCCACCGCGGCTTCCTGCGCTCCGTCTTGCCCAAGGCCCTCGTCAACGGCGCCCTGCGCTCCAAGGCCATCCATCGCTTCCTGGCCGGCGCGCCCTCTTTTTATGAGATGGGCATCATGTATCACCTGCTCACCTGGCTGCGCGCCGAGGCCCCCGATGGGGCGCCGATGTATGAGGTGATCGTCGTCGATATGCCCGCCACCGGCCACGCCCTGGCCTTCACCAGCCTGCCCGAGATCCTCCTGCGCTTGATGCCCAAAGGCCCCATCGCCCGCGCCCTGCGCGAAGGGCAGGGCTACCTCAACGATCCACAGCGCGCCGCCGCGTGGGTGGTCACCCTCCCCGAGAAGCTGCCCGTCAGCGAGGCGCTGGAGCTGGTCGAGGGCCTGGCGCAGACCCAGATGCCCGTCGGCGGCGTGCTGATCAATCGAATGCCCGTCGATCCCTTCACCCCCTCGGAGCATGAGGCCCTCGATGAGCACTTCGAGGCGGCGGTGCATGGGCGTTTGAGCGTCTCGCGCATCCGTCAGGCCGCCCACGCCGTGACGCGCTTCTGCGGCGTCGAGGCCCACTCGGTCCCCGAGGTCGATGATGTCGCCCTCCTCGACGCCTTCTTTCAACCCCACCTGGAGTGATCATGCTCTCTGCCCGACTCAGCGAGCGGCGCGTCCTCGTCAGCTGCGGCGCGGGGGGCGTCGGCAAGACCACCCTCTCCGCCGCGTTGGCCCTCGGCGCGGCCCGGCGCGGCCTGCGCGTCCTCGTCATCACCATCGATCCCAGCCGCCGCCTCGCCGAGACGCTGGGCGTCTCGCGTAACCCCCGTCAGCCCGTGCCGCTGCCCGAGGACAAGCTGCGCGAGGCGGGCGTGACCACCGGCACCCTGCACGCCTGGATGCTCGATCCACAGCTGATCGCCGACAGCGCGGTGGAGCGCCTCGGCGGCGAGGACGCCGCCCGCCTCCTGCGCAACCGCCTTTATCAGAACATCAGCGCGATGGTGGCGGGGATGCAGGAGTACACGGCGGTGGAGGCCCTCTATCGCTTCGTGCAGGCCGATCTCTATGACCTGATCATCTTGGATACGCCGCCCTCACGCGACGCGCTGCGCTTCCTGGAGGCGCCGAGGCGCCTGGGCGCCTTGCTCAACCAGCGTGTCTTTGATCTGTTCCTCCCTGAGCGCCCCGGCTTTATTCAGCGCGTGGCCGGGCGGCTGATCGAGGGCGTCTTCGATGTGGTCTTGGGCAAGGCGACGCGCGCGGAGCTGCAAGAGTTCTTGGTCCTCTTCGCCGGCATCTTTCAGCGCCTCAACCAAAATCAAGAGGAGATGCGCCGCTTCTTCGCCGCGCAGGAGGTGGGCTTCTTGTTGGTGACGGCCCCCAATGAGGCGGCGCTGGAGGAGGCGTATTATTTTGAGCGCAAGACCCGTGATGAGCTGGGGTTAAACCTGGAGGGCTATATCCTCAACCGCTCCCTGGCGCACACCGCCGATTGGCCGCTGCCTGATCCCGAGGCCCCTGGGCTTGATCCGACGCTCCGCGCGGCGCTCTTAAAGCTGGCGCCGCTGGCGAAGGCGGAGCGGGTCCGGGCGTTGGCCGATCTGGAGCTGACGCGGGCCCTCGCCGCCCGCCTCCCTGGCGGCTTCGTGCAAGCGCTGCCGACCCTAGAGTTCGGCGCCAATGATATCCCCGCCCTGGCTCGACTCAGCGAGATATTGCTCTGCCCCGAGGCCACCGAAGCAACCCCCACTGTGTGATAAGGAGATCGCTCTCTCATGGCTCAACGCGCCCTGCTCGTCCTTGGCCTCCTTGGCCTCATCGCTTGTCACCCCGTCGGCGCCCGCGCGACGCCTGAGGCCCCCGAGGTCAAGGCCGCCCCCGAGGTCAAGGCCGCCCCCGAGGTCAAGGCCGCCCCCGAGGTCAAGGCCGCCCCTGCGCCTTTGATCAAGCCGCCCGTCGTCGTGCCCGCCGCGCCTGCCACGGCGGAGGTGCGCTGGCACACCTGGGATGAGGTCTTGGCCCAGGGCGAGGCGCGTAAGCCCGTGGCTTTGTTTATTTATCGCGACAGCTGCCCGCACTGCCGCGACCTCAAGCCCGTCTTCAACGACCCTGAGATCATCGCGCTGGCGGCGGCGCTGACCATGGTGAAGCAGGCGACGACAGAGCCCGCGCCTTGGCTGGAGCGCTATAACGACACTGGCCCTTATGTGCCCAAGATCGTGTTCCTCGACGCCCAGCTCAACGTCCGCCAAGACATCACCAGCGGCAACGGGCGCTACCCCTACTTCTACACCCCCCACGGCGTGGCGCGGCTCAAGGAGAGCATGCGACGCGCGGCAGTTTACTAGAGCTTTAAAGATTACTTGAGCTTAAGGAGCCATGATGGCGATCCCCTACGATGGGCGCACGGTTTATTTTTGTATTGATCTAGAAGCCAGCGGCCCCGCCCCGGGTCGATATAATATGGTTTCAATTGGCGGCGTCGTCGTTCGCCATAATGGCGTTGAGCATGAAAAAGGTGACTCTTTTTATTATGAGATCAAGCCCGATTTTCCGGGTTTTGATCCAAACGCCATGCGTATCCATAAAATCACACGCGAGCATTTAGAGACAGAGGGGCGTGAGAGCAAAGAAGTGCTCCTCGCCATCGATGCTTTTGTTCAAAATCAGCTTAAGCCTGGAGAGCGACCCCTATTTGTTGGGCATAACGCGCCTTTTGATTGGATGTATGTGGCCTTCTATTACAGCTGGTTTGACCTACCCAACCCCTTTGGCTACAACGCGCTGGATACAAAGGCGCTGATGATGGGTCGCCATCAGCTGTCTTGGCAGCGCTGCAATAAGTCAAAGCTGCTGAAGATCTACCCTCACCTGCATGAGCCGCCCGAGGAGATGGTACACAACGCCCTGGCCGACGCGGAGTTCCAAGCGGACATCCTCATCGCGCTGCTCGATGATGAGGGCTCAGACATCGATCTCGACGCCTCGACGGATCTCCCCTGAGAGCCCTGCCCGCCAAGCCCCGCCTGGAGGCGGGGTATAGAGCGTCACCCCCAAAGCCTCGGCGGCGCGGCGGGCCAGGCGCGGCGGCTCATTGAGCGGCTCGTCGCTGAGCTGATAGGCCCCGTAGTGCATCGCCAGCATCGACGCGCCGAGGATCTGGCAGGCCGCGACGGCCTCCTCTGGCCCCATGTGCTGATCGCGCATAAACCAGCGCGGCGCATAGGCGCCGATGCCCATCACCGCCAAGTCGATGACCTCCCCGCGTGCGGCGATGGCCTCGAAGTGCGGCCCAAAGCCCGTGTCACCCGAGAAGAAGATGCGCCCCGCTGGCGCGGCGAAGAGGAAGCCACACCAGTGGCTCTTGCAGCGATCATGGGGGCCACGCACCGACCAGTGCTGAGCGGGCGTGGCCGTCACCTCGACGGCGCCGATCTGAACGCTGGACCACCAGGGGAGGGCCTCGACAGGATCGCCGAGGCGGGCGCGCAGCCAGCCATCGAGGCCCTCGGGGGCGATGATCCGCGCGGCGGGGTGCAGGGCGCGCAGGGCGCGCAGGCTGGGGAGATCACAATGATCGTAGTGGTTATGGCTGAGGCAGATGGCGTCGAGGGGCGGCAGCGCCGCTGGGCTAAGCGCGGGCGGGGCCAGGCGCTTGACCCGACCAAAGCCCACGTCACCAAAGACCGGATCGGTGAGGATGCGCGTCCCCTCGGCGCGGATCAGCGTGGTGGCGTGCCCAACCCAGGTGACCTCTAGGGGCGTCGGCGCGTGGAGATCGGCGGTGATCGGGATCGGCGCGGCGGGGATGTCCGCCCCGCCCTCCAACTCCGGCGCCGCCCTTGGCCCCAGGCGCCAGCGCAGCAGCCGCCGCAGCCCCCCACGCGGGGGGATGATCAGCCCATCCAGGTTTTGAAACCGGCCGCCCTCAAGCCAAATTGAGCTGCTCAAAAAACACCCCCAGTCACGCACCCCCTTTTCCAAAAGGGCGGGCTGTGCGTCAATGCCCTTTATTGGAGAAGGAGGTCGCCATGACTCGATCATTGCTTGTGATGGCATGGGCGTTGATGGGGCTCAACGCGCACGCCGCGCCGCCCAACGAACAGGTCAAGATGTCCCTTGAGCGCTACCGCGCGCTCTTGGATCAAGGCACGGAGGCCCAAGTCACCTGGGGGCCTGCGCGCGTGGAGGTCAGCGTCCCGGAGGTCACCACCGCCGGCGTCGCTGTACACGTCTATGGGACCTTCCAGGTCAAGGGCGAGGGCGAGGCGCGGGTGCCGCTGCTGCCCTCGGATCTGGTGCTCAAGGCCGTCGAGGTGGACGGCCAAGGCGCGCCCGTGCTGCGCGAGGCGGGGCTCTACAGCTTGCCAATCAAGGATCATCAGGTACACACGCTCTCGCTGCACTATGAGACGCAGGGCGGGCTGGATCAGGACGGGCGGCCCTTCAGCATGATCCCGCTGCCCCCCGTCGCCAGCGCGTCGATGACCGTGCGCAGCGCCACGCCCGTGGACGTCTGGCCGGGGCGCGTCAAGCAGGTCGAGGGTGAGAGCACGGTCGTGGATCTGCCTCACACCCCCGCCGCCTTGGTGCGCTGGGAGGGGCCGACGGGCGTCAGCGGTGTGCGCAGCGTGCGCTATGATCTGAGCCCTGACGCCTCGGGTGATGGCATGGACGTCACCGCCACCTTCACCATAACCGCCGCCGACATGATCACGCCCATCCGCATCGCCAACCAGGGCGCGGCGCTGCTGAGCGCCGCCGATGGCGCGACGCCGATCACCTGCAAGCTCAAGGAGGAGTGGCACATCGCCCCCCTCAAGGGGCGCGGCGAGCACACCCTGACGGCCCGCTTCCGCCTGCCCATCGATCGCAGCCACGGCCAGCCCAAGGTGACGCTGGAGCTGACCCAGATCCCGATCACGCAGGTGACGCTGACCATCCCGGGCAAGCGCTCCATCAAGCTCGACCCCCCCGTGCCCATCCACAGCGCGCTCAAGGGCGAGGCGGGCCAAGAGATCACCTACGCCGTCGCTGATCTGCCCCCGTCGGAGCAGATCGACATCAGCTGGACCGAGACGCGCGCGGCGCCGGAGAGCCTCGTGCGGGTCAACGCCGAGAGCTGGCAGCTCTTGACGCTCCAAGAGGGCGTGCTGCGGACGCGGGTGCTCGTGGACTACGACGTCATCAACGGCAAGGCCAAGGAGCTGCTGGTGCAGATCCCTGAGAGCGTGGTGCTCTACAAGATCATCGGCGATGGCATCGAGGACTGGCGCATCTTCTCGGCCACGCCGGAGATGCCCCGCCATGTGCGCGTCAGCCTGGGCACCCCGCTGGAGTCCAAGGCGCGCGTGGAGCTGCAAGCGGAGATGGTCGTGCGCTCCAAGGAGGGCGCGGAGCTGAACCTGCCGATCATGCGCCCGCTCCAGGTCTTCCGTGAGGCGGGGGTCGTGGCCCTCTTTGACGGCGACAAGGTCGGCTTTGGCCTGGCGGAGATCACCGGCGCGCTGCGCAAGGTCGGCGAGGACGCCTTGCCCGTCGATATCCGCCAAGGCCTGCGCGAGAAGGTCAACCAAGCCTATAAGCACGTCGGCGCGCCGGGCAGCCTCACCAGCAAGGTCGTCGCCGCCACCACCAAGAAGGTCCGCTTCGACGCGCGGATCAACACCCTCTACCTCATCCGCGAGGGCGCCTTGCGCGGCTACGCGGTGGCCTTGGTGGAGCTGAAGAGCGGGCGCAAGGACAAGATCACGCTGTCACTGCCCTTGGGCGTGGCCGAGCCGCGCATCACCGCGCCGAGCCTCAACAAAGTGGAGCGCAATGAGACGATCAAGGATCGCTTGGCCTATGACGTGCGCTTCACGCAGGCCCTTGAGGGCGCGGTGCAGATCGACGTGGAGTTTGATCTGGTGCTCCAAAAAGAGCAGCACCTCCTGACCATGCCTGATCTGCGCGTCCATGAGGCGGAGGTCGAGAGCGGTCACCTTGGGATCGCCGCCGAGACGGGGATGGAGGTCAAGCTCGCCGAGCAAAAAGACCTGCGCAAGATGTCGATCAATGAGCTGCCCAAGGCCATTCGACTGCGCACGGACTTAGAGATCCTGCTGGGCTATCACTACGCCCACGCGCCGTGGAGCCTGGGGCTCAACATCACGCGCCACCGCACGGTGGAGACGCTCAACGCCGAGGCCGCCCATGTTTGGTTGGACAGCGCGGTGCTGCATAACGGCCACTACATCACCGAGGCGATCTATCAGATCACCAACAAGGACCGGCAGTTCCTGCGGCTGCGCTTGCCCGAGGGCAGCAAGGTGCTCAAGGTCAAGGCCGACGGCGAGGAGATCAAGGCGGTGGTCGATGAAGAGAAGCACATCGCCATCCCGCTGCCGAAGAACCGCGCGGTGCGCATCAGCTTGACCTACCAGCAGACACACAAGCCGCTACGACTCTTTGAGACGATCCAACTGGAGACGCCGGGAGCGGATCTGCGCGCCAATGACATCAAGTGGCGGATCAACTTCGCGCGAGAGAGCAACGTGCTGCACTATGAGGCGGCGCTCAAGGACGCCCCGCCCTATGTCTGGGCGCAGACGAGCGCGGGTGAGGCGGCGCCGCAGACCGAGCCGCGCGTCTCTGGCCCCTCGATCCACTACCTCTTCACCTACCCCGTTCACGATGACACCACGCCGCTCAAGCTCAAGCTCTACGTCTCCACCACGCCCTCTGAGCGTTGGGGTTACGGCGGGCTGATCCTGGCGGTGCTCCTGCTCGCCTACATCACCCGCAAGCGCGCGATGGGGCGCAAGCTCAGCGGCCTCGACTGGGGGCTGCTCGTCATTGGCGTGCTCTTGCTGCTGGTCAAGGCCACGCTGTGGCGCTTCGACGAAGCCGAGGGCATCACGATCATCGGCCTCTTATTGGCGATTGGGGTGGGCTTCTATCTGCGCAAGCGCGCCCAAGACAAGGCCGCGCAGGGCTGATCAACGCCCTGGCTTGGTGGCGCGCTTGAGGATGTGATCGCCTCGAAGGCGGTGGGCCTCATCAAACAGCGCGCGCAGGGTCAACAAGACCGCCACGCCCACGCCGATGGCCACCGAGGCCGTGATCAAGAACAAGATCAGGATTTGATAGCGCGCCGCCTCCTCGGGC
>JAHJCH010000288.1 GCA_018813065.1 Myxococcota bacterium | reverse complement strand
CTCAGAGCACTAATCGACCAAGAATTCTGCTTGAGGCGGGGAGGGGGGAGGTCTATCTTCGGAGGGCGAAATCAGGAGCAGATGGAGATAGTGCCGCGATTACACTTACTTAAGTTGGGGCGCTTAAATTACCTATCCCCTGGGTAAGGGCTGGGGCGCAACGTCACGGGGGCCTCGCCCGCCTCCACCGCGCGCCAGCCGCGGCGCGCGCGGCTGATGTAGAGCGCCTCCTCCATCTCATCGCGGGAGATCAAGCCCTCGCCCTCAGCCAGCGTGGCCCAGACCGGCGGGGTGGCCCCCACCGCTTGGAGCGCCTCAGGGGTCAAGAACTCCAGGCCCGAGCAGATCCCAAAGCGCTGGGCGATCTGGAACTGGAGCCAGCGGGCGGCGCCGTCGCCCTCTACGATCACCCACTCGCTGGAGAAGGGATCGGGCAGGTCTTTGAGGTCTTCGAGGAGCGCCTCAAGGGCGCCCTGGGGCGTGAGCTGGGGCATGGGGCGCGCTCGGCAGGGGGCGGAGGAGAAATCTCGGCTGAAGCGCCCCAAAACACAAGGGCTTCGGCGCGGCTCAATCCTCCGTGGGGCTCAACTCGCCGCCCGAAGCGGGGCTTAGCCCACCGCGCTGCTCATCCACCACCGTGAGGCTGCCTTCAGGGGCCGCCTTAGCGTTATTTTGGATCTCCACGATAGCCCCCTTCGCGGCCTCCTTCAGCGCGGCGTCCACGAAGAAACCCCTGCTCGCCTTGCGTAAGGCGGGGATCGCGGTGAGACCCCCGCAGCGCTCTAGACCGACGCAGGCCTCTAGGCGAGCGTCGTCATTGCCATCCTCCAAGGCCCTGATGAGGTAGGCCTCTCCGATCCGCGACCCCGTCCGCCCCAGGGCCATCAGCTGCGCGATCTCCTCATCGTAGGAGGGCGGGGAGAGCTTAAGGAGGGCTCGAGCGGCGGGGCCTGGCTTTGAGGAGCCCCCGAGCGCGCGGCAGAGCGCTAAGAAGAGGAGGGTTGAGCCCCTCGACGCTTCAAAGATGAGCCTCAGCGACTCTGTCGCGGCTCCATCAAGCGGCGCATCAGCCTCAACACCCGCGGTCGCCAGGGCCGCCAGAGGATCAGTGGTGCGGGGGTTATCAGGTGAGAGGAGCCGCCTGATGATGTCGGGGCGCAGCGCCGAGGCGCCGAAGTGAGTGATCTCGGGGAGGAGGCTCTGATCTCGCTTCACCAGCCAGAGGAACCAATCAAGCGCCCCATCGACGCCCGCCGCGCGCATCGGCGGGAGCACCTCAGCGGTGGAGATCTCGTGAGTCAAGATCGCCTCAGACAGCAGCCCCATGAGCATGCCTCGGACGCCCAACGCGGGCTCTCGTAGGGTCCGCTCTAAGACCACCTGAGGGCGCTTGAGCGCCTCCATTTGAGCTTTCACGGCGCGAAGCTGCTTGATGAGCGCCTCCAGCGTGGTGTGATTCGGCAGCGCGGCGAGCCCCTCACCGCTGAGCCGCAGCCCGGCCTCACTCAAGCAGACCTGATGCGTCGACATCAGCGGGGTGAGCAGCGCGCGGCTCTCTACGCCAAGGAGCATCAGCCCGGCGGGATCACCGATGAGCGCGAAGGCCTCATCAAAAGCAGGATCTCCGGTGGGGTGAGTCTCCCCGAAGGGCGGGAAGTCCACGCGACGCACGACTCGAAACGCGCCCTTGATCGAAGCGTGCGCTTTCACCGCGAGGTGCACCTCAGCCTCCTCTAGCGTCCCCGCGGTGAAGCGCACGCTGAGGGATCTTCGGGAGAAGGTGAGCTGCGTCTTCGCTGAGAGATGAGAGGCTTGGAGAGGGTGGAGCTCCAGCCGTTGTATCAGCGCGGACCAGTCCTTTGCGTCGAGCATCGTTTACTCCGAAGAAGGGCCCTTAAGCCTTAAACGTCAGCAATGGGCGCAGCCGCGCCACGGGGGACACCACGCCCGCGGTTACCTGAGCGTCGATCACGGGGAGGATCGGCTTATAGGCCGTGGGCGCCTCCTCGATCAGGCGGTCCTCACGGGGGGTCACGCAGTCCACCCCGTCGAGGCCCAGGGCCGCGGCGTCGCGGCGGTGCATGTGGAGCCGCCCCGTGGCGCGCCCCGCCCCGTGTGAAGCGGAGCAGAGGTGCCCCCGATGACCTCGCCCCAGCATCAAGAACGAGGCCGTGCCCATGGATCCTGGGATGATCACCGGCTGATCCAGCTCCGCGGGGCAGGCCCCCTTGCGCGCGATCCACCCCGCGCCGTCGGGCAGGGTGATGTTATGGGGCAGATCGTAGACCAACGGCATCTCCAAGCCCTCGCCGTGGAGTTCCCGCAGGCTGATCCGCGCCAGCTCCGCCAATAACGCGCGGTTGAGGAAGCCATAGTTCGCCGCCGTGGCCTCCGCCTCCAGATAATCGGCCATATCCTGAGGATCCACCAGCGGGAACAGCCCGCTCTGAGGCGCCTTATGGGTCGTCGGCCAGTGATCACGCGCCCGGCTCCAGAAGCGACGCCCGATCGCCTTTCCCACGAGGCGTGATCCGCTGTGGATCATCACCGTAACCTGGCCCTCGCGCACGCCCAGGCGCCACGCCGCGCGCCGATCGAGGATCTCCTCGACGGCCTGGACCTCTACGAAGTGATTTCCGCCGCCGATCGTGGCTAATCCATCATCTCGAACGACCGCTTGATCCCAATCTACGTGATCCGGCGCCCAGCGCGGGTGCCCCGCGAGCATGGCGTCGAGGTGAACGCGCTCACACTCCCCCTCGATCTGGTCCAGATCCGCCATTTGGAGGCGGCCGAGGGCGCCTCCGCGGCGGGTGGCCTCGATCCAGCCGGGGATCCCCTCGGCGAAGAGGGCGGAGATGGCCGATCCATGCGGCAGGTTAGGGTATCATGCGTTTTTTGAGGGCATAAAATGGACCTTTTAACCCTCTCAATTTTTGATCGTATTGCTTCACTTTTTTGATCTAAGTGTGCAAGTTTAAGGGCTCAAATTTCGAGTATCTCTCTTGTTAAAACAAATTCTGCGTAACTTGCCAGAAAACATAGGCAAGGAGCTGATTCTAGGCATAGAAATCCAATTACTTGCGCCTCAAGCAGGGAAATCGTCTAAATCTGTAAAATTTGTTACTCTAAGTACAAAGAGCAGCTGACCCAGGAATCGGCAACCAAGGCGGACGACACCCCTCCTTGGGCAACTCCACCGCCAACCCCTCAGCCAACATCAAAGCGGCTGCGCGCCAAGTCTCGCAAAAGAGGGCGTAAGCAGCCTTCCAGGCCTTGCGCAGCGAGGGATCGGAGGTATGAACAGCAGGCGCAGGGCTGTGCTTGGAGCGCCT
>JAHJCH010000287.1 GCA_018813065.1 Myxococcota bacterium | reverse complement strand
GGCGGGCTTGGGCGCGGCGGGCCTGGGCGCGGCGATGTCATCAAGGCCGCTGAGCAGGGCCATCACCTCGGAGTTGAGCTGAGGGGCCGCAGGGCGCTCGCTGGCGATGGCGCGCGCGGGTTGCGTGGAGGCCCCGCGAGGGCGCGCCGCAGGCGGCGCAGGGGGCTGCCCGCGGGGCGGGGGCGGGGGCGGCGCGGGGCGAGCAGGCATCGACGGGATAAAATCCACGTCGAAGTCCACATCGAAGTCTTCAGGCTCATCCGCCAAAGGCCCGGCGAAGTCGATGGCCTCTTCTTCAAGGATCGCGTCCGCCTCAACAGGCTGCGCGCCCCCCGCGTCATTGAGGGTGAAGTCAAAGCCCTCCAGCTCAACCTCCGACGAGGCCATCTGCGCGGGATCAAAGGAGAATGGCGGCTCCGAGATGGGCGGGCCGAGGTCGATCGGCGGCTCCGAGATGGGCGGACCGAGGTCGATCGGCGGCTCCGAGATGGGCGGGCCGAGGTCGATCGGCGGCTCCGAGCGTGGCGCGGCGCGCGCAGAGAAGGGATCAAGCCTTGAGGGGGGCGTGGGGGCCTCATCAGAGAGGAAACCCTGGAGGTTGATCGGCGGCTCTGAGAGCGGGAACTCGAAGGGATCTGGCGGCTCTGAGAGCGGCGGCCCCAGCTCCAAGAGCGGCTCCTCTTCCGTTGAAGCGCCGCTCAGCGGCAGCCCCCCCGCGAGCAGATCGACCAGGGCGTCTTCATCGGCGGTTGGCCCAGTGTCTCGCTCCGCCCACGCGCTGAAGCCCAAGTCCATCATCAGATCGAGGCTCTCATCGCTCATCTGATCGATGGCCTTGGCCTTGGGCGCGTCGCTGCTCCCCGAGGGCTGCGCGGCCAGCTCAGAGGTGGACATGCTCATGGGATCGTCGGCGAGGTGAAAGCCCTCATCCTCCCAAGCGTCCGCTGCGGGGCTCAGCAAGGGCAGCGCCTCGACGCTGAGCGCGGGCTCAGGCGGCGGGGGGAGAGTCTGCTTGCCATTAAACAGATCTGACCAGTCCAGCTCATCGGGCGCCGCCTCGGCATCAGCCTCTGGGCTGGGCTTGAGCAGCGCCGTGGGGGCGGGCGCGGGCTGGGAGTGCGCTTGGATAAACGACTCCACCTCGATCTGAAAATGATCGCTGACGAAGCGGAGGTACTCCACCGCGATCTCATTGCCCGGATCAACGCGCAGCGCCGCCTTCCACTTCTCGATGGCCTCATCAAGCAGGCCATCCTCATAGAGCTGCGCGCCTTGATCCAAGAGCCCTTGGATTTGGTTGGAGTCGAGCATTAACCGATCTTCTGTAGGACACCCCGGAACATATTAAGTGTCCGCGTCAGGGCCTCGTTGGCGTGTTCAAGCGACTCTAAGTCATTGCCATTCAAGGCATCACGCCCACGCTCCAAGACGCCCTCCGCTTTACGCAAGGCGTCCTCTCCAAAGTCAGACCCGCTGAGGAGCGCTTGAACCTTGGGGAAGATGCGACCAATGTCCGCCAGGACCCGCTGGACATCGTCCTTGGCCTTCATCAGCGCCTCATCCGCGCGGACATCGACGAGATAGTCTTGGTTCTCCTGCATCATGCGCTGAAGCTCATCCTCGGTGAGCCCAGAGGTGGCCGTGACGGTGATCGCTTGCTCCTTGCCCGTCTCGGGATCACGCGCGCTGACAGAGACAATGCCGTCGGCGTTGATCTCAAACGTCACCTCGATCTCGACCTCGCCCTTGGGCGCCGAGCGCAGCCCCGTGAGGATAAACTCACCGAGCAGCTCGTTCTTCTTGGCCTCCTCATGCTCGCCTTGGAGCACGATGATCTTCACGGAGGTTTGATTGTTCTTAACCGTGGTGAATGTGTGGCTCTTTGAGGTGGGGACGGTCGTATTTTGTGGGATCAAGACGCTGAACAGCCCGCCGTGGATCATGATCCCGAGGGACTGCGGCGTGACGTCGAGGAGCAGCACGGGCTGATGGTCGCTGAGGAGCGCCGCGCCTTGGATGGCCGCGCCGAGGGCGACGACCTCATCGGGGTGGACGCCGCGCAGGGGCTCGACGCCGAAGAACTCCTTGACCTTCTGCTGCACGAGGGGCATCCGCGTCATGCCGCCGACCAGCAGGACGTCGTCGATCTTCTCGCCGGCCTCCTCGACCACCTGGCGGCAGATCTTGATCGTCCGCTCCACCAGATCGATGGTCAGCGACTCAAGCTTTTCGCGCGTGAGGGTCTTTTGGAGGTGCAGCGCCTCGCTGCCACCTGCGGAGATGATGAAGGGCAGGTTGATCTCGGTCTGCTGCGTACCGGAGAGATCGCACTTGGCCTTCTCGGCGGCGTCGCGCAGGCGCTGCAACGCCATCTTGTCTTGGCGAAGATCAATGCGGTGCTCGCGGGCGAAGTCGAGCACCAGCCAGTCCATGATGATCCGCCCATCGAAGTCCTCGCCGCCGAGGAAGGTGTCGCCTGCGGTGGCTAAGACCTCAAAGACGCCGTTGGAGATCTCAAGGATCGAGATGTCAAAGGTGCCGCCGCCGAGGTCATAGACGGCCACGGTGCGATCGATCTCCTTGCCGAAGCCGTAGGAGAGGGCGGCGGCGGTGGGCTCGTTGATGATCCGCAGCACGTCCAAGCCCGCGATGCGCCCCGCGTCGCGGGTGGCTTGACGCTGGGCGTCGTTGAAGTAGGCGGGGACGGTGATGACGGCCTTGGTGATGGAGTCGTTGGTGTACTCCTCGGCGATGAGCCGCATCTCTTGGAGGATGACGCTGCTGATCTCGGGGATGGAGTAGACGCGGTTACGCAGCTGGATGCGCGCGTCCTCGTTGTCCCCCTCCACCAAGCTATAAGGCACCGTCTCGATCATGGTCTGAACCGCGGTTGAGTCCCAGCGGCGCCCCATGAGGCGCTTGGCGGCGTAGACCGTGTTCGTCGCGTTGGTGACCGCTTGTCGCTTGGCGATCTGGCCCACGAGGCGCTTGCCATTCTCTGAGATCGCGATCACAGAGGGCGTCGTCTTATAGCCCCCTTTATTGGGCAAGACGGTTGGCTGCCCGCCCTCAACGATCGCGACACAAGAATTGGTGGTGCCGAGGTCAATCCCGATTATGCGCTCCACCGCTCTCTCCTACTTCTTCTTGAGGCCCTTGATGGCCTTTTTGATTTCTTCATCATTGGGCGCGAGGGTCAGCGCCCGCTCAAAGGTCGTCAGCGCCTTCTTATACAGCTCAGCGGACTCATAGAGCTGACCCAGCAGCATCAAATAATCAATGTTTTGCGGATCAGCCTCAGACGCCAGGCTCGCGAGGTCAACCGCCCTGTGTGTATCTGTCCCGAGCTTTAAAAGGATCGCCGCGGTGTGCGCGCAGTAATCCGCGCGTGGATAAGCCTCCACGGCGCGGAGGAAGAGGACCGCCGCCTCTCGATCGCGCCCGATGGACTCTTGTGTCTGCCCGCGCCCCCAATAGATATCGGACTTCGTCTGGTTTGCCTTCGTCTTAACGCGCTCATAGGTCTGACGATAGGTCTCATTGGCCTCATCGAGCCCCATCGCCAGCTGAAACATCGAGGCGGCGCGCACGAAGTCCTTGGCCTCATACATTTGCATCCCCTGCTCATAGTACCGCTTCGCCCGCTCCAGCCCCTCCTTGACGGGGTTGGGCTTGCGGGCGCGGCGGGCCAGGGTGTTCTGCGTCAGCCGTTCGCTGAGCAGCGCCTTGCGATCCTCGGCGGCGCGTTGCGCCTGACGCGTTTGAGCATCCTGCTTGGCTTGGCGCGCTTGCTCCAGGCTGGCGCGATAGGCCGCGTCTCGCGCGGTGACCGCCCGAGCGTAGGTCTCACGGAAGGTCGCGTCGGCGAGCATCAACTCATAGACATCGCTGGCGTAGCGAAAAATCTTTTCAATCTGTGGCTTATATACACCTAAATCGGCTTTGAAAAAAGTATCGGGGTGAAATCGACGGCTAATCCCAAAGAATGCCTTTTTAATCGCCTTTCTGTCGTCCGTCGCTTCAATTTCAAAAAACTCAAAATGGTCAATCTTGCCCAAAAGAGTAAAAAGAAAGATCACCTCTTTGCGACGAGCGATAGATAAGTCACAGCGATTAAGCAGGGCTCTCTTATCGAACTCAAAACGACCGAATCGCTCCTCTCCAGGCTTCCGATAAGGGGCGCCTGGGATATATCCAAATGGATGCGCGCGAAGGTATTCTGCGTCCTGCGGGCTCACTCCATTAAAGTCTGCAAAGACTTTGCTGTAGGGCTTTCCTGCTTCGACCAACAGTCTCATCTCCTCATCAAGGCTGCTTTGATTTGAGCGCCACGCGCGCCCCGAACAGGGAGGCGAATCTCAAAAGATTTCTCTGCAAAGCAAATTCTTCTCTTGTATCCAATGGGCCAACCACCCGCAATCCCCGAGACAGGCCACAGCGTCTCAGCTGACGGGTTGTCTCGGCGGCGTGGGGTGAGCGCAGCGAGAGAGTTGTCTTCGCCAACGCAACGCAATAATACACCTAAAAATCTTCGAGGTCTTTCATTCATGCGCGCACTCTTGGTTTTCTTCGCCGCTGGGCTCATGAGCCCCGCGCTGGCCGCCCCCCTCGCCCCCCCCGAGGTCGCAGAGCAGTGGCTGATTCGGCTCATGGACCTTGGCCCCAAGCCGCCGCCCGCCGCCTGCGGCAAGGGCAACTTGCTGTTAGGCAAGCGACCCTATGCGTCCAACAACACCCTCAACCCGCAGCGCATCACCGACGACGTGATGCCCGCAGCGGGCGGCCTCTGGGAGAGCCCCCTCACCAGCAAGCTCAAGGGCAAGAGCGCCTTCGTCACCTATGATCTGGGCGAGGTCTTGCCCATCGGCGCGCTCCTGGTTCAAGGGGACAACAACGATCGATATGAGATCAGCGTCTCCTTAGATGGGCGCAGCTTTACGCCGATCTGGACGGCGCCCTTCCACCCCACGGGGGGGATGCAGGTCCGCTTGACACAAGGGCTCAGCGCCGAAGGCCGCTACCTCCGCCTGGGCTTCCCCACCGGCGACGACGCCTACTCCATCGGTGAGCTCCAAGCGTTCTGCGCTCAGCCCTCGGTCTGGCCGCCTCCGGTGAAGATCGAAAAAACCCCCAAGACGCCCCAAGACACGCGCAAGCTCAAGATGGCGCGGGGCAAGATCACCTTTGGGCTCTTGGGCCTCCTCGCCTTCTTGGGGCTCTTCGCCGCGCGGCGCTACCCCCAAGCGCGCTGGCTCTTGCCCTTGGGCGCGAGCGCCGCGCTCATTTTTATCGTCTACTATACAAACGAACAGATTAGGCTCAAGCAAGGTGAGACATGGATTGGCCTCAGCGTCGCGCTGTGCCTGGGGGGGCTGACTTGGCTATGGCGCAACCAAGATCGTGAGGGGGTTTGGATCAAGGGGGAGCGCGCCGCGCTGGTGGCGTTAACCCTGGCCGCCGCCGTCACCTGGATCAACTTTGGGACATTCCACGGCTCGCGCGCGGTCCATTATTGGGACACCTTTCACTACTACGTTGGCTCTAAATACTTCAAAGAAAATAGCTATACGCGCCTTTACAAGTGCGCAGCATTAGCTGAGATGGACGATGGGCGCGAAAAAGAGGTGATGGAGCGTAAAATCCGAGATTTAAGAAATAACGCGCTCCTCTCGGCTGAAGAACACCTTAAAGATGTCAAAGAATGTCGCCAAGCCTTCACGCCAGAGCGTTGGTCGGCTTTCCGTCAAGATCTACGCTTATTTCGCAGCGAGATGGGGACGGATTGGTGGCAAAAAATGTTTAAAGATCATGGATATAACCCAACACCGGTCTGGAACCTCGTTGGCAGCACGTTGACAAACTTTGGTTGGCGCGGATTAGTGCCACCAGACAAGCTGGTAAACAGTCCCGCGAACATCCGTGCTCAAAGCCGCCCAACTCGGACAGAAATTCACCACCGTTTTGAAGAAGATCGGGCGAAGTTTAAGGTTCGTATTCAACGCTTTGCTTACTTCGACGCGGCGCTGTACTTAACGCTATTTTTAGCGCTTGGCTGGGCCTTTGGGCTCAGAATTATGGCGTTCTCTATGGTTGTATGGGCATCGGGTTACCCTTGGGCATATTTTTGGACAGGCGGGAGCTTTGGGCGGGTACCTTGGCTATTCTTCGCGGTTGTGGGGCTTGCGCTCTTAAAGAAAGGTTATGGCTTCCTTGGAGGGTGGTCAATTACATGGTCAGCCCTACATCGAGTCTTCCCAGCGGCCTTAGCAGGAGGCGTAACACTTCAAATTCTAATTGATCTCATCACCAAGAAAAAGCTGAGTGTATTTCAAAAGCGGATCATGCTCGGTGCGACGCTCGCAGTGGGTATCCTCATCCCGTTAAGCATCCCTGTCGCTGGCTCAGCGCGTGCTTATCCAGACTTCATTGAGAACTCGATGAAGCATAAGAGCACGCCTTTAACAAATAACATGGGCCTACAAACGATCCTCTCTTATCGACCTAGCGACATCGCGCGGAAAACAAAGAGCGGAAAATTTAGCGATCCATTTAAGATCTGGAAAATTAAGCGAAAAGAAAACTTTAAGAGCTTAATTTTACTCTATGGCGCGATCATCCTCGGCTTCCTCGTGCTGATTGGCTATGTAGGCCGCGAAGCGCAGGCTTGGGAGGTCACGGCGATGAGCACGATCTTACTTATGAGCATATTTGAGCTTACTTGTTACTATTACAACTTTATTATCTTAATGGCGCCGCTGGCCTTTAAGCGACCCCGCAGCGCGGTGGTGCTCTTGGCGGCGGTGATCTACGGCCAATGGCTCCAGCTCAAGATTGGTTGGTACGACGAGCAGTACACAGCGGAGAGCGCGGTGATCATCGGCGCGGCGCTGTTCATCATCCTTGAGCGCGCCTGGGAGATCTTCCAAGCGCGGCGCGCCGAGGGGGGCGCGGCGGCGCCGAGCGTTGAAACACCCGCGCATGAGGCCAGGTCGATTAAGTAAGCTCTGTTTATGCGCGCCCCTCACCCTCCCCTGCTGCTCCTTGCCCTGCTCCTCGCCTGCGCCGATGAAGGCGCCTCAACCGCATCGAACACCCCTGACGCCTGGGCGCTCGATGCGGTCGGCGTGGACGTCGGCGCCGCGCTTGATCTGAGCGTGGCGCCGCGCCTCGACGCGGGCGGGCCCGTCGGCGACGCTCAGCCCGCCGTTGACGCCGCCGCCGCGCCCATCGGCCCCTTCCCCATGGACGATCTCACCCGCGTGGGGGTGGCCCGCTTTGATCTCACGCCCGAGGGCTGGGAGGCTTGGCGGGACGTCGCCGGGCCCAGCTGCCCCAAGAACCGCCCCGATCGCTATGACGGCCCCTTGCAGCGGCGTGGCCCCAGCGAGCCCTGCGAGGATGTCTTCGACGACACCAACGGCGACGGGATCTTTGACGCGATCTACCTCGGCGGCGATGGCCCCGACCGCCCGGCCCAGGGCGTAGATCAAGACAACCCCCCCGAGGGCCGCGTGCTCCTGCTCCAGCGCGGCCAGCGGATCTGGCTGCTGGTGACGCTGGACATCTACGCCCTCGACGCGCCGAGGGTCGAGGCCTTGACGGGGCGGCTGAGCGACGCGCTGGGCCTGGCGCCGACCCAGATCGCCCTCCACGCCACGGGGATCACCCACGGCCCGGACGCGCTGGGCCTCTCAGGCCCCTCGCTGCGCCTCGTCGCCCCGGAGGTCTACGCCCTCTTTGACAAGCAGCTGGGGCTGCTTGAGGGCCTGGCGATCCGCGACGGGGTCAACGCGGCGTGGTGGGATATCGTCGCCGCTCGGGCCGCCAACGCCGCCCGCCGCGCCGCCGCCCGCCTCAAGCCCGGCGTCGCCCGCGTCGCCACGGTCACCTTGATGACGCCTCAGGACACCCCCCTCCGTCCGCCGATCGACGCCGACGGCGACGGCGCCTACCAAGACCCCGAGGATCTCGCCGCCTGGCGCGCCAGCCAGCCCCTCTTCGCCCGCGCGCCTCGGCTCCCCGATCCGCCTGACGGCGCCTTGAGGCTGCTCCAATTCGAGGATCAGCGCGGCGGGATCATCTCGACGTTGATGATCTGGGGGGTCCGCTCTCAGCTGGCGAGCGGCGCCCTGCTCAGCGCCGACACCCCAGGGCGCGCGCGGCGACACCTGGAGGCCGCCCAGCCCCAGTCCATCGCGCTGTGGATCACTGGCGCGGGGGCGGGGATCGCCGATGAGGGCGCCTTGATCCCCGAGGTGGACGAGGAGGGCGCGTTGATCAAGGGCGATCGGGGGGCCGAGGCCGCCGCCGAGGGGGCTGAGCCGGCGGCGCCGTTGATCCCCGCCGCAGATCCGGTCGAGGCCTTGGCGCGCCACCTCACCCGGCGCGCCCTCGACGCCCTCGCCAGCGCCCCGACCGCCGCGCTCCAGCTTGAGCTGCGCCAGCGCGTCGTCTGGCTGCCGCTGAGCAACCCTCGCTACAGCCTCGCCGCGCAGCTCGGCGCGCTGCCCCTCCTCGCCGACTGGCTCTCGGGGCGCACGATCACCGACGCCTGGGCCAGCCCCCTCAGCGCCTCGGCCTGCTTTGGCCTCGGCTGCGCGCGCCACCGCCTCGACGCCGTCGAGCTGGGCCCGGTCACGCTCTTGACGAGCCCTGGGCTCTTGGAGGATGGCCTGGTTCAAGGCCGCGAGGCGATCTGCCTGCGCTTTGATCATCAGCGCGCGTGGACGGATCTGGATATGGACGGGATCGAGGACGAGGCGGACCCCATCATTGAGCAGGAGGCGCGGATCGGCGACCTCCAGCGACGCGCGCGCCAGCCCGCGCCGGTCAACCCGCAGTGCTTTGACGCCGTCGCCCCCTTGGCGCATAAGCGCCGCTGGGTCTTGGGGGGGATCGGCGGCGGCGTGGGCCTCATGGGCAGCTGGACGACCCACGTCAACGTCTTCGAGGGGCAGCTTGAGCCCGCCTTGGCCCTCGCCGCGACGCGGCCGGATCTCGATCTCTGCGGTGGAGCGGGCTGCGTGGACCTCGGCGGCCTCATCGACGCCACCCTCAGCCATCACGCCGCCTGCGTCGCCGATATCCAGGGCGGCCACGCCCTCCTGCTCGCCGAGGACATGGGCCTGGGCGAGCGACGGGCAGAGGGCTGGTGGATTGAGGGGGCCATGGGGCAGGTGATCGCCGAGGGCGGCCCACTTTTTTTGGGGCCGGGCGCTCAAGCCTTCACCCTTAAGGCTGACTTGCGTGGGTTAAACCCAGTCATGCTGCGCTTAGAGGACGGCGATGCCATCGAGATCCTCGGCCTCGCCCCCCTTGCGCTGCGAGATCACCCCAACGCAGGCGAGATATGGGGCGCCTCAGCGCCCCTCGGCGGCGATCTGATCTACAACGCGCTGTGTGATCTCATCGAAGACTGCCTCCCGCGCCCTTGGCTGGGCGATGACCCCAACGCGGCGCTCCCCCAGGGGCTCTAAAGCCTTATCATTTCGCGCGAAGTGACGCTTTGAGTGGATCGGGCTCCCCTCGCTCGGCGACCTCATTGCCAAAGCCAAAGGCTTCTGTTAAACCGCCGCCCAAAATCAGCTCAGAGGAAAATGTATGAGGCCCCTGATCACCCTCGCTGTGTTCTTGTCTGTGGTGGGCTGCTCCGATGACTCCGCCAACCACGGCGATGAGGCGCCAGGCCGCGACGCGGCGACGCGCATCATCCACGACGCTGGCCCTCGGCTCGCCGATCGCGGCGTGATACCGCCGCCCATCGAGCCTGACGCGGAGATCATCGATGAAGCCGACGCCTACCTCACCGCGCGCTACCTCCAGCTCGTGGGTGAGGCCGAGCGCACCCTCCAGGGCGGCCAGACGCTGAGCGTCAGCGTCCGCTACCTCGACGCCTATGATCACCCCGTCTCGGGCAAGATCGAGGCGGCGTTGATGCACGATGGTCAGCCTGCGGGCCTGCGCGGCATCTCGGGGACGCACCTCAGCGAGCCCTCCGAGGTCTTCGCCCTCGATGATGGCCGCGCCACCTTCACCTTGGAGGCGGGCCAGACCCCCGTCGAGGTCACCGTGCTGATCCAAGCGGCCCACGCCGAGCCCGTCCATGTCCTCGTGCAGATCACCCCGCCGCCGGAGGGCCGGGTTGATCTGCGCGTCTTCTACGCTGAGGGTCGCTACCCCGAGGGGGCCATGACGGAGGTGCAAGCCTTCCTCGCCGACGGCACCTGCGCGGCGATGGGCCGCCTCGACAGCCCCCCGAGGATCATCAGCCCCTTTGACGGCGATGAGATCATCCCCCTGACGGCGCCGCACCAAGCCCAGCGCGTGGCCTTCGCCCACGCCCTCGCCAACGGGCGCGTCATCGCCAAAGGCTGCGTCGAGGGCGTCATCGTCGAGGGCGGCGCGGTGACCCCCGTGGAGGTTCAGCTGTGGGATCAGGCCCTGGAGTTCAAGGGGCTCTACGATGTGCGCCACCGCCTCGACTTCACCGATCTGATGGACGCCGATCAAGATCTCAGCGGGGTGGCCGACGTGCTGGACGTCTTCGGCGCCCTGGGCGGCACCTATGGTCAAGGCCCCTTCCCGCGCGGCGACGGCATCATCCGCTTGGTGTGTGAGCGGACGGGCGTCGATCCAAGTGACTGCGAGATACTGCGCCTCTTCGGCGCCCAGATCGTCGATGAGATGGTCGATGGCCTCCTCTCTGAGCAGGCCATCGAGGTCATCGACGTGCTCGGCGACGTCCACGCCATCGTCGCCGACTTCCGCGTCTATGGTCAGATGAGCTTCGCCGAGACGGTGGCCGATGAGAACGGCATGCTCAAGAACAACGAGAGCCGCTGGCATGGCCTGGAGTTCTTCTGGACGCAGGGCTGCCCTGATGATGAACGCGTCAACTGCACGCGGCGCTTTGATCTGCTGGAGATGGGCTTTGGTCAGCGCAGCGTGGTGGCTGCTTTTGACGCGCGCCTTGATGAAGACGAGGGGCTGACCCTCCTCCCGCATACGCTGGAGCTGCATGTGGGGCGAATGGTCTCCAGCCTGATCGAGGCTTGGCTGCTGCCGGCGATCCTGGGCGTGGAGGGGCCGATGAGCTATGAGCAGTTCCTCGCCGACAGCATCAACTGCCCGCAGATCAACGAGGCGCTGCCGCCCTTTGATCCCGCCAGCGGGCTGTGTGAGCGGGCCATCGTCGCGCCCCTGGCCGAGACGCTGCGCGAGCGCATCGCCGCCATCGGGGGCCAGCCCAAGCTCTTGACCTTCGAGGGCCACGTCACCCCCACCGACTTTGATCCTGATCTGCGCGTCGATCACCTCATCGACGGCGTCTGGGACATCAGCTTCGGCGCCGATGAGGCGACGATCCCCGAGGCGGGCACCTTCCGTGGCTGCCGCGCCGGTGAGTGCCAGCTGGAGTAGCCGCCCGCGCCCCGCCGGAGTGCAAGAAACTGCACAATCACGATAAAAATCAGATATTTCTCAAATCGCTGGAACCTCCAAGGGGCTTATCGGTCCAAGGCCGCCGTCGCCGCCCAACCGGGTGGCCGTAGCCCACTGGAGATAGGATGAAGCACCTCCCTCAGCGACTCCGCGTCGCCGTCCTCTGGCATGACACGCTGCTGCAAGAGGCCACGCCGCGGCCCGGCGCCGCCGTCACGATCGGCGCCAATCCCAAGAGCACCCTGATGATCCCCCGCGCGGCGGGCGTCGAGGATCACCACACCCTGCTGACGTACACGCCCGATGAGGGCTACACCCTGCGCCTGACCCCCCAGATGGTCGAGGGCACCCTGCGCGTCGATGACGCCCCTCGCTCGCTGAACGCCCTCCGCCAGATCCACGGCGCGGCGATCCCGCTCCAGCCCGGACAGCATGGCACCCTCGACCTGGGGCCGCTGGCGATCTTTTTCCAAATCTTCGAGGGCGAGGAGCGCGCGCCCCGCCGTCCGCTCTGGGCGCAGGCGGAGCGGGGGATGCTCGGCGCCCTGCTCGCCGCCCTGACGCTCCACTTCGGCGTGCTGCTGACCGCCTTCCTCCTGTGGGACGTCAACGTCACGCCCATGGCCATCGAGGAGGTCATCCGCTACATCGACGTCATCAGCCTGCCCCCCGAGCCCGAGCCCGAGGCCCCCGAGCCCGAGCCCGAGGCCCCCGATGAGGACGTGGGCAAGAAGGCCGGCGGCGAGGAGGGCGAGTTCGGCGAGCCGGATAAGATCGAGGCGTCCAAGGTGCCCAAGCGCGACGGTGATCTGACCGACAAAATCAAGGACACCGGCGTACACAAGGCCCTCAACACCAGCCTGATGGGCTCCGGCGCGCTGTCCAACGTCTTCGGCAACCAGGACCAGTTCAGCGACAGCCTCAGCGCGGCCATGGCTGGCGGCGATGGGCCGCTGGTGCTGGGTTACGGTATGGGCGGCATGGGCATGCGCGGCACCGGCAGCGGCGGCGGCGGCGATGGCTTTGTTGGCCGCATCCACGGCATGGGCCGCGTTGACACCGGCGGCGGGCGCGGCACCAAGGCCAACCTGCGCGGGCGCAAGGCCACCAAGAAGAAGGCCCGCGTCAGGCCGGGCAACTTGGGCTTGAGCGGCTTCTGCAAAGAGCAAGACATCGTGCGCGTGGTCAACATCCATCAGCGCGGCGTGCAGTACTGCTATGAGAAGGCGCTGGCGCGTAACCCCGAGCTGAGCGGCAAGATCACCCTGTCTTGGCGCATCGGGCTGGACGGCAAGGTCCAAAAGGTCATCATCGAGGGCAGCACGCTCAACAGCCTCGACGTGGAGGGCTGCATCAAGCGCAACATCGAGCGCTGGAGCTTCCCCCGCCCCGAGGGCGGCATGTGCCAGATCCGCTTCCCCTTCGTCTTCAACGCCGGGCTCTAGTCGGGCTCTAAGCCCCGCGGCCCTTGCGCCGCCCCCCTCAAAGCGTGGATTCTAAGCGGCCTTTCTCACACGACAGGAGGCCCTATGAAGCGGCGTCGGCTGCTGATCCTCGCGCTCCTCGCCGCCTGCGGCGCTGAAGATCAAGACATGGCGATGGGCGATGGCCTGCGGGGGACGCGGGACGATCCGGCCAGCTACAGCGTGATGACGCAGGCGGCGCAGGTCTGCGCTGACGGGCCGACGGTCTACGGCATCGACGTCTCCAAGTGGCAAGGCGACATCAACTGGGCCGCCGTGCCCAATGACGGCGTGCGCTACGCCATCATCCGCGTCTCCAGCGGCCTCAACACCCTCGACGAGAAGTTCGCCCGCAACTGGGCGGGGGCCCGCGACGTCGGCCTCCTGCGCGGCGCCTACCAATACTTCCGCCCCAGCCAAGACGCCGTAGATCAAGCCGCCCTCTTCGTGCGGCGAATCCGCGAAGAGGGCGGGGGGATGGAGCTGCCGCCGGTCATCGACGTGGAGACCACCGATGATCGCCCCGCCGCCAGCGTCGCCCGCAGCGTGCGGGCGTGGATTGACTATGTGGAGCGGGAGATGGGCGTCCGGCCGATGATCTACACGGGGCGCTACTTCTGGCAAGACAACGTCGGCAACGATCCCAGCTTCAGCGACTACCTGCTGTGGCACCCCCAATACACCAGCGCTCAGTGCCCCAACATCGCCGAGCCTTGGGCCGACTGGGCCTTTTGGCAGTACTCCAGCACGGGGCGGGTCAGCGGGATCTCGGGCGATGTGGACCAGAACCGCTTTAACGGCGATGAGGGTGATCTGGCGGCGCTGATCGAGGGCGGCGCCAGCGCCTACTTTGGGGGCCAGCCACGCGGCCAGAGCTTCCCGCTGGCCTCAGAGGCGCCCATCGAGCTGTGTGTCGGCGAGAGCCTCGCCGGTGAGATCCGCGTAGACAACATCGGGCGGGACGCTTGGGATGATCAGGTGCGCTTGGCGCCGACGCCTCGGGACGTGCCCTCGCCCATCGCCGCGCCCAGCTGGTTGAGCCCGGTGCGGGTCACGAGCCCTGATGGCGTCGTGCAGCCGGGCGAGCAAGGGCGCTTCCGCTTTGAGATCCGAGGCAACACCCCTGGGCTCGTCGATCAGACCTTCGGGCTCGTCGCCGAGGGCGTCACCTGGTTCGCCGACCAAGGCGGCCCGAGCGATGACTACCTGGAGTTGGTGGTGAACGTGCGTCAGTGCGCGCCTCTGGACGCGGGCATAGAGCCCGACGCGGCGCCTCGCCCCGACGCGAGCGTGACGCAGGACG
>JAHJCH010000286.1 GCA_018813065.1 Myxococcota bacterium | reverse complement strand
GAGGGCTGGCGAGCAAAGGGGCGGGGCGCTAGGATGTGAAGAGTTACTGATCAGAAATCAGGTGCTCTTATGATCCGGCTTGGAGATCGAGGAGAGAGCGTTCGGCGGCTCCAGCGAGGGCTGGAAGTCGCGGCGGATGGCGTGTTCGGCCCGGCGACGGAGAAGGCGCTTAGGGCGCTTCAGGCGGAGGCGGGGCTGAAGGTGGATGGGATCTATGGCCGGGCGAGCTGGGAGGCGCTGCTGAAGCGGGTGACGCGGCAAGGGCGGCTGCGCGAAGTGTGGCCGTGGCGTGGGCTGCGGCGGCTGACGCTGGGGGCGCGCACTCAAGCGTGGGTGGCGCGCGGGGCTTCGTACAACTCGATCCAGATCAGGGGAGACTTCGCCGAGGCGCTGGGGGAGGCGCTGGGGGAGTTGGAGGACGCAGGGTGCGCGGTGACAACCTCGGGCTCTCGGCGTGCGCTGGATGCGCAGGTGAGCCGCTCGCGGTCGGCGACGTCGATGCACTACATCGGGCGGGCGTTCGATCTGGGGGTGGCGACGGGGGCGCAAGACCCTGCGCGGGATGCGTTCTTGGTGGCTGAAGATGCGCAGCTGCGCGAGGCGCGGCGGTGGCGCGTGTTCGCACGAGTTGGCGACAACCATGCAGCGCATCCGCTGGTGGAGAAGCGGCGGTTGCGGGCGCTGAGCGCGAAGGTGCGGGGGCTGGTGGAGGTCGAGGCGCTGGTGGTGGATGTGACGGCGCGGCTTGAGCAGGCGGGGTTCGTGGGCATTGGGGCGCGCTCGGCGAGCTGGGCGGCGCCCTTCCAGCGGTATCCAGGCACGGAGTGGTGGCATTTCCAGACGGTGGAGGGGCTCGAAGCCGGGCGGAGCACGTTCGGGGATGAGCTGTTGACGGTGTTCGACCTCGACGCGCTGCGGGGGAAGGCCCCTTGGGCGCTGCGGGGCGAGGTTTTCGGCGAGAAGTTCAACTGAGGGGCGCGTGTGCGCCCATTTTGGATGTGGAGGCGGCGCGATGAGCGAGCGCGCGAAGAAGATCGGGGCGTTGACGCGGCAGCTGGTGAGCAACAAGCAGGCGGAGGTGGACAGCGACTTGGTGTTGAAGTGGATCGGGGCGATCTTGGCGCTGGGGCTCATCGCCCTGCGGGTGGTGGGGCCGATGTTCGGGCTGAAGGTGGAGCACCTGCCGGGGCTGGAGACGATCTTGGCGGCGCTGGGGCTGAGCGGGGGGGGGTCGCTGGGGTACTTGGTGAAGCGCAAGCAGGATCAGGGGGCTGGCGAGTGATGCGAATGACGCTGCTGGGATGCCTGGCGCTGCTGTGCGTGGCGGAGCTGGGGCGGGGTGAGGGTGCGACGCCGTTGAAGACGGCGGTGGGGTGCCGCTGGCCGTCGAAGAGCGGGGAGAAGGGAGGGGTGAGCGATGGCGCGGCGCGGTGATCGGTCGCTGAGCGTGAGCTGGGTGCAAGCGCTGCTGGCGATCGCGACGTTGATGACCAGCTCGGCGCTGTCTTATGGGGCGATGAAGGCGCAAGTGGAGGGTTTGGAGGCGCGCATCGAGCAGCTCGAAGGGGGGCTGGTGTTGGTGCGCGGGGATGTCGCCTCGGCGCGCGAGGATCTGGCCGAGATTCGGGGAGGTCTTCGCCGTGATTGAGGGTCAGAATCGGAGGGCGCGGCTGGGGCGCGGTTGGCTGGCGCTGCTGATCGGCTTCGGCTGCGGCTTGGCGCTCGCCAAGGGGGCGCAAATGCCTGAAAAACAAGAGGAGCAGATCAAGGCGCTGGTGCATGAGGCGCGGGCGTTTAGAGGCGAGGTGAGCGCGCTGAAGGGGCTGGTAAGGGGGCGAAGCACCCCCCCTAAAAAAACCACCCCCCAGTGATCTCTGGGGCGAGCCGCAAGTCGGCGGCACCGACCGTTTTTTTACCTATTTTTAGCAAGAGATCGAGGGACACCCCATGCCGTTTGAGGCCGCGCCGCTGGAGATGAAGGTGGAGGTCCTGCGGCGGCTGGCCGCAGGGGAGAGCGTGACGGCGATCTGCAAGGCGCTGGGGATCAGCCGCAACAGCGTTTATCGGTGGAAGCATGACGCGGCGGCGCAGGCGGCGGCGGGGGTCACGTTCGCCAAGGCGGCGCCAGCTTGGATAGAGGGTGAGAGGCCCAAGGAGGCGGCGCCAGCCAAGCCTTTGAGATCGACGAGCAGCCGAGGGCGGCCCTCGCCGATCGAAGATGAAGAATTGCGTGAGCGTTTCCTAGAGGCCTGCGCGCTGGGGGTGTCGCCCAAGCACTTGGCGGACCTGCTCGGGGTGACGCCCTCGACGATCAAGAACTGGCTCAAGGGCGCGGAGAAGGGCGAGGGGCCTGCGGCGGACTGGGGGAAGCAGATCCTCCAAGCGAGCGCGGAGGGGGTGACGCGGCTTCATGAGAAGATCCACCAAGGCGATCCGACCTGGAAAGCGGCGGCGTGGCTGCTGTCGCATCGCTGGCCGGACATCTACTCCGAGCGGCGGGAGATCATCTCCAGCAGCAGCGATCCCACAGATGATCTGAGCGATGAGGAGCTGCAAGCGATCGCGGAGGAGGAGGCGTGAACATCACACCCCGGCAAGCGCGGCTGGCGCTGGCGCGGCGGGCGGCGCGGCGCAGTTTGGCGGCGTTCGTGAAGCTGATGTGGCCGGTGCTGAACCCTGGTGTGGAGCTGGTGTGGAGCTGGCACATGACGGCGCTGTGTGAGGCGCTGGAGAAGGTGACGCGGGGTGAGCTGAGGCGCGTGCTGATCAACGTGCCGCCGGGCTCCAGCAAGAGCAGCATCGTCACGATGATGTGGCCCTGCTGGGAGTGGCTGGAGCACCCTGAGCGGCGCTGGATCTGCGCCAGCTATGACCTGAAGCTGAGCACAGAGTTCAATCTGAAGCGTCGCGCCCTGATTCAATCGAACCGTTATCAGTTTCTTCGTCCAGATTGGAGGATGGTAGTGGGCCAGCGGGAGAAGCGCCTCTTCCGCAACAGCGCCTGGGGCGAGATGAGCGCCTTCTCCACCACCTCGGGCGTCACCGGCAAGCACGGCGATCGTATCGTCGTGGATGATCCGATTCACTCAGAGGCCATCTACGGCCCAGAGCTAGAGCAGCACGTGCGCTGGTTTGATAAGACGGTCAGCACGCGCTTTCGTGATCTCTCTGAGGCGGCCTGGGTGGTGGTGATGCAGCGTCTTCACGCCGAGGACCTCGCCGGTCACTTGGAGGCGCAGATCAAGGACGATCCCGAGGCCCTCCACCTTTTGATTCAAGCCGAATATGACCCTGAGCACGCCGCGCCCTACGATCCTCGGCGCGTCAAGGGCGAGAGTTTCTTCCCCAGGCGCTTCCCCATCAATGTGCTACAGCGCCAAAAGAAGAAGCTGGGCAGCCTCAGCTACGCGGCCCAATATCAACAGCAGCCCACCGACAGCGAAGGCAATATGATCAAGCGCGATTGGTGGCAGCGCTGGCGCGCCCTGCCCGATCTGCGCGGCGCTGTGTGGATCGGCGCTTGGGATACCGCCTATGAGAGCGGCGACACTCACGATCCATCGGTGGGGCAAGTTTGGGTATTGGTTGGCGCGCACATCTACCTGGTTGACCAAGTGCGAGGCCGTTTTGACTTCGTGGAGATGGAGAGGAGGGCCCTCCAGCTCGCGCGGCGCTGGCCGCAGGTGCCCAAGTGGCTGGTTGAGCAGCGCGCCTTGGGTGAGGCCCTCATCAGCCGGTTGAAGCTCGCTGGCATTCATGTTGAGCCCTTCAAGAGCCAAAGCACCAAGGTGCAGCGCGTCGTGGCGATCACCCCCATGATCGAGCACGCCCAGGTCTGGCTGCCCGACGCCGAGGCGCAGCGCCCTGAGATCCTCGCTCCTGTCGAGCGTTGGGCTTTGCCCGAGCAGATCGAGGGCTTCATCGAGGAGGCGGCGCAGTTCCCCAAGGGCAAGAACGACGATCAGATCGACACGGCCTCGATGGCGTTGGGCTACCTGTCGCCCTGGGTGGAGGGCTCGGGGGGCGAGGATGAGGGCGAGGGGGCCTTCTTCGAGCGGCGGCGTTTCCCCGGCTCAGCGCCGAGGATGTCTGGCTAAATTAGCCAGATGTTTTGGAAACTATGGTCTTTTTACTTCATGCGTAGGAGGGTCAAGCGATTTATCGATGCTCTTTGAGACATCAATCAAGTTAAATTTAACAGACAAAATCACAATTGCAGCGAGAACAACAGATCCAACAACACTTTGAACGACTCCTTTCCAAAAGCCGAACCAATACTTATTGTTACTTTCAATAAACGGATAAATCTTTTTCTCTAATTTGAATTGATAATCTTGTTCTATTCGATGTAATTCATCTTCGTAATCTCTTCGTATCTGTTCTTCCCTTCGCTGGAGTTCACTTGAGATTGCCGAGTTTATGAGAGTTTCAGCGCTTGCCTTATATAATTTAAGTTGAGAGGGCAGACTAATCATCTCCTGATATTGAGATAACCTCTCATCTGTGGGCTCAATACCTTTGTTTTTAAGATCTTCTATGTACTCAATTTTATTTCTCTTGTAAATTGCATATGCAACAATTGAAAAGATATCATCCTGATCTGATACTAACTTGTTATATACATAGCCATGCTCATTTTTTAACATAAACTATCCTTTGTTGAACATTTTATGAGCTGCTTTTTGAAAAGCGATTCTCATATCTTCTTGTGACCAAGGTTTTTGAGTTGCATACGCCGCTCGAAAAGGAAATCGACGGGGGAGGCGCAGCTCTCGCGAAGTTTGATTTTTAGGCTCTGTCTTCACTTTGCATCACTCCTTGAGCACCGAAACCTGCGGTGGGCAAAGATAGAGAAAATCTCTTTGATCTCAAACCGCAAACACAAAATCGCCTTCTGGCTTGATCTCCGCGCGGCGCTTGGCGACACTGATCAGCTGATCATGCAAAGCGCAACCTCCGATAATCATCGGCCCTATGTTACTGAACTTGGGGCCACGGGTACGCGGTTCGTGGGCGGGCGGCTCTACGGGCACGAGTTCAATGACCAGCTGAAGGGCTACGCTTGGGTTGAGAAGACCCAAAAGATGCTCACGGACGCGATCATCAAGAGCGCGCGCAACGCCCGGTTGGGGAGCCTGCTCTCCGCCAAGTGGCGGGTGCGGCCAGGGGTGGTGGGCGACGCGCTGGCTGAGCAGCTCGCCGATGAAGTGAGAGAGAACTTTGGGCTCGATGGTCGTTCAGGAAACTTGTCTATCCCTTGGGAGGAGCAGATCGCCTTGCTGCTGCTCTTCGAGGACGTGGGCTATCGCTACTTTGAGGAGATCTGGCGCGAAGAGAATGGGCGGATCTGGCTCGATTGCTGGGCGGATCGCCTGCCGCTGGCGCATGGGCGCTGGCTAAGCAAGGACAAGCGCCATCTCGACGGTGTGCAGCAGCGGGTGATGAACTGGGGGGACGGGGCGCCGGTGATCCCCGCCAATAAGCTGCTGCTATTAGTGAGGGAGCAAGAGGGGTCGAACTGGGAGGGGCGCGGCACGCTGAGGGCCTGTCACTTTGAATGGGAGCTGATGGTGCATACGCTGTCAATGCTTTCCGTATCAGTGGAGCGCTGGGCGGTATCTACGCCTCAGATGTCATATGACCAACAAAAGATCTGGAATAGCCTCTATAAGCCCACAGTAGACAAGCTCAATAAGGTGATTAAGGATGCGGAACAAGGCTTAGTTGACTATCTCTCGCGCCAAAGTAGCCTGTTGGTGCGAGCCGAGGGCATCGACTACAGCACGTTTGGCGATGGTCAGATGAACCCCTCAGCGATAGAAGCAGTTGAGATGCTGCTGACGCGGAGAGTTCATTACGCATATTTGGTTCAGTTTTTATCTTTGGGCCAAGGATCGACTGGGGCGCGCTCGGTTGGCGAGACGCACATTGACTTCTTCCACACCTCGGCGACGAACGCCTTGGACTACCTCGCGGGCCGCATTGGCGGCAGAGGTCGGCCAGGGGCGGGGACGATTGGGCGGCTGGTGGCCTACAACCACGGGGATGTTGATCCGCGTTTGCTACCGCGCCTGGAGCACTCAGGGCTGTCAGTTGCGCCGCTGGCACAAGCGTTTAACGTCCTGGGCCAGCTCAAACAGCATAACCTTGTGACCGACACTGACGCGCTTGAGGCGCAGATCCTCGATGTCCTTGAGGCGGGGCCGCTTCAGGAGATCGCCAAGCAGCTGAGAGCGGCGCGTCATCGCTACGCGCAAGAGAACCCGGACGCGATGAAGGCGCCGACGACGGAGAAGCTGCCCAAATGAATTTTGATTTGACGTGGTTGATGGAGCGATCAGCGCTTGAGCAGCTGCTTGAGCGTATCGTGGCGTTTGAGCCCTCAGCGAGCCAGTTCAAGGCTTTCTTTGATCGGAGAGAGGCCGCACAGCTCTATACGCGCGACGGTGACACCGCCGTGATCAAGGTAGAAGGGCCGCTGTTTGCCGAAGAAAACATTTGGTCTTGGCTTTTTGGTGGATCAACCTATGCGGTGATCCAGAAGGCTTTGAAGACAGCGGAGAGCGATCCGCTGATTCGGCAAATTAAGCTGGATATCGACTCACCGGGTGGTGAGGTGACGGGATGCCAAGAGACGGCGCAGCTCTTAGCGGGGCTGAGCAAGCCCACGTTGTCCTATGCGCGGGGGCTGTGTGCGTCGGCGGCCTACTGGGTGGGGAGCCACGCGAACCGTATCGAGGCAGCGCCAACGGCGTTATTGGGTTCGATTGGCGTGATGATGGCGATGAGCGACTACAAGAGCCCAGATCGCTACGTCTTCACGGCGAGCCAAAGCCCGCATAAGAACGCGGCGCCTTCGAGCGAAGAGGGGCGGAGTCAATACCAACAGATCGTCGATGACCTCGCGGCGGTGTTTATCGCCGCCGTGGCGAGCGCGCGAGGTGTGGATGAGGGCGAGGTCATCGCGCGCTACGGCGCGGGCGCTGTGATGGTGGCGGCGCGAGCCCTGGAAGCGGGGCTGATAGACGGGATTGGAGATGGAGGAGCCATGAGCGTGAAAGGTGGAGCCCCTGGCGCTGCGGCCCAGACGGCTCAGCAGCCGCAGGCGGCGCAACAGCAGCCCCAGGAGACTCAACAGCAGCCCCAGGCGGCGCAGCCCCAGGCGGCGCAGATGGAGTTGACTGCGGCGTTGGCGGAGAACGCGCGGCTGCAAGCGGAGCTGGCGGCGGCGCAGACGGCGAAGCTGGAGTTGACGACGGCGCTGGAGGCGGCGCGCGCGGCGCAAGCGAAGGCCGAAGCGGCGCAGAAGGCGCAGAAGAAGGCCTCAGACGTGGCG
>JAHJCH010000285.1 GCA_018813065.1 Myxococcota bacterium | reverse complement strand
TGACTGAGGATCCGCGCGATGACGACAGGATCTTCGATGTGAGCGATCAGCCGCATACGCCCCTGGCAGGCGGGACACAGCAAGACGTCGACGCCAAACACCCGCATCATGAGCGCAGCCTCACGGAGTAGGTGTCACCCACGTGCTCCTTCGGGGCATCACGCCTCGCGCGGAGTAGGTGTCACCTGCGGAGTAGATGTCGGAGTAGATGTCACCCACGTGCTCCTTCGGGGCATCACGCCTCGCGCCGCACGGTCTACGCCATTGGCCTTGGCCGCCCGTGTAGGTGGCCCCGTGTAGGTGGCACCCACGTGCGCCTTTGATCTTTGAGGGTTATGTTGAACTTCCTCCAAGCTCCATGACCTCGATCCTCGGGGAGTAGCCGATCCCCCCAACGCGCACCTAATCAAAAGAACACATGGGTGCCACCTATTCCGGGGGTGCCTTGTGGGTCGCCGAGCGTGCAGAGAGGATCAGGTGCCTATTCTGCCGGCCACCTATTCTGTGCGCCACCTATTCTGGCCGGGTGCCACCTATTCTGGCCGGTTTGACACCTCCACTGGTTTGATCAGCCGACTGTCGCGATGATCTGCGCGGCGACCTTGTCCTGGATGCCGCGATCGAGGTGGCTGGTGAAGCCGACGCAGGAGCAGTTGATCTCGCCGAGGACGTACTTATCGGAGCCATCCTCGTGGTTGTCGAGCATGAAGTCGGCGGTCCAGATCAGGGGGGTGTCGTGGCCGCCGAGGCGCTCGCGCACGGTGGGCATCGTCGCGAGGAACTCATCGACGAGGGTGGACCACTCGGAGGGATCGTCGTAGCGGTACTGGGCGCCCGAGAAGAGCGTTGCGGAGAAGGCGTCCGCCGCGTCGGCGGGCTTCTTGTGCACCACGAAGATGGGCGCCTCGCCGACGAAGAGGATGCGGATCTCCCCCTCCTTGATGCGGGGCAGGAAGGGCATATCCACGATCTGGCCGTCCTCGCCGACGAGGTACTGCTCGCAGAAGGCCATGAAGTCGTCGAGGGTGCGCTCCTCGACGTGGTTGTCCAGCGCCTCGGTGCACTTGAGCTGGGCGTCGCCGGGCAGGGCCACGCCCGCCTCGAAGGCGCGCTCGTCGATCACCTCCACGCGCCAGATGCCCGAGCCGGTGGAGCCGCGGTTCTGCTTGAGGACGCGGATGCCGTTGGAGAGCGCGACGGGGAACTGCGACGTGAAGCTCGCCATGTCGTAGTAGGCGTAGGTGTCGTCGGGGACGAGGGCGGTGTCAGCGAGCTTGACGAGGGCGTCCTTGGCGCCGAAGGCGCGCATGGCGTCGGGGTGGGGCATCCCCACCATCCCCTTGTCGCAGAGGGCGCGCAGGAAGTCGAAGTACTTCGCCTCGCCGCCGGGGATGTGGCCCGGGTTGATGCGGGAGACGTAGCCGTCAAACTCCTGGGGGATGCGCTCGAGCAGCTCACCCGCCTCCGTGTCGCTGTAATAGACGACCTCCGCCTTCCAACCCTGGGCCCGCACCGCCTCTATCATCGGCATGGTGTCCCTACGGTGGCCATCCTCACCCTTGTCGTTACCACCCTGGACCTCAAAGAACACCACGGACTTGCTCGACATCGCTCTCATCTCCTTACTTATGCAGTACACCCGGTGGGTGGCCTCGTTGTGCCGTATGCGCCGCGTTGAGGCAAGCTAAACCATGGGCTTTTGGACGATTTTAGGATTGAACATGGGTGCATTCAGCATACAGAGGGCACATCACGATCAGTGAGGTGGTGGGTTACGCCTCACCCGCGCGCCTCTTCGAACGGCGCGCGCTCCAGCGCCCGCCCTGGGTAGAAGCTGCACCTCAAATAGACGTGCTCGTGATCAGGATCCCAGGATGCGTCGACCTTGATGTGCCTTCGGGCGTCGATGTGCTCGGAGTGGTAGATCTCCCGCGTCGACTCCAGGAAGCCGCCGAGCGTGTCGAGGTAGGCCCTCGCCTCGTCGAGATCCTCCGTCCGAGGTCGATCTCGGAGGGTCTCCGCCGCGGCGATGAAGGCCCGATACGCCTCAACGGCCTCCATGCGGTAGACGCCCAGGGCTCCACCACAGTAGGGGCAGAACGAGGCGCCGACGCCCGCGATGGAGATCGCGCCTCGATCCCAGGCGTCTTTGGCGAGGGACAGCCGCACGGGGCCGTCGGGATCATAGAGCCCCAGGCCGAGCAACGCGAAGCACCCGCAGGGCTTGGCGCGCTTGGGGCGTCGATGGGGATCGACGATCTCGACCCATGAAGGCTTGGGCATGGGGGGCTCCTTCAGCGCGGCAGCGGCGGCTTCACCGGCTCGGGCGGCTGCGCCAACGCTTTGA
This sequence comes from Myxococcota bacterium, assembly GCA_018813065.1. Classification (GTDB taxonomy): domain Bacteria; phylum Myxococcota_A; class Bradymonadia; order UBA7976; family UBA1532; genus JAHJCH01. The sequence continues at coordinate 11,476 of JAHJCH010000285.1, read as the reverse complement.
GCTTGGGGTAGTAGGAGGATAGGAAGTTCAAGCAAGCCATCGTAAGTAAGCGTGATTGTGACACTATCCCCATTGATGAGTTTTCTCGACGAGCCCTATTCCGCCACCTATTCCTGCGGGAGCCTCCTCCCCCTCACCAAGCACTTCGGCGTGCCGCTCTAATCAACGCCCGTCGAACCAGCGCTTCTCGTCGCAGGGCGAGCCCCAGCTCACCTCGAACGCGCCCTCCTCGGCCCAATCCAGGAGCCTGCGCGCGGCCTCGAAGCACCCCTCGTGGGCGTCGGTGAAGCCGAGCGTCCGCAGCCCGGCGCGTACGTTCACGATGCGCTCGCCTCCCCCCCCTACACCCCCCGTCAGCATCCGGAGCCGCCTGATCTCACGCTTCGAGAGGTAGCCTGTCCCCCAGATCGCGCCGTGGACGAAGATCCCGTCATCATCGAACGCCAAGCGTCGACCGAGGACGTGGGTGAAGAGCCAGAAGGGGCCGCTGACGAGGAGCGCGAGCAGCCCGAAGGCCACCGTGGCCTCCAAGCCCCCCACCTCGGCGCCGACCCAGAGGGCTGCGCCGAAGATCGCGAGGCCCAGGAGCGCGAGGAGCCACGCGGCAGGGCGGTTGACGGGGGGGAGGTGGAGGAACTCGCGGTTGGCGCCCTCAACGATCATCGAACCACCTTTTCTCATCGTAAAAGAGGGGCCAGCGCACCTTGAGCCCGTCCGCCTTCGCCCACCCTATGGAGGATAGGAGATTCAAACAAGCCATCGTAAGTAATCGTGATTGCGACACTATCCCCATTGATGAGTTTTCTCGACGAGCCGAAGATAGACCTCCCCCCTCCCCGCTTCAAGCGAAATTTTTCGACCCGGGGAGTAGGTGTCACCCGGGAGTAGGTGTCCCCGAGAGTAGGTGGGAGTAGGTGTCACCCACGTGCTCCTTCGGGGCATCACGCCTCGCGCACGGTCTACGCCATTGGCCTTGGCTGTCGGGTGGAGCACGCCAGCGAGGCGATCTACGCCGACGGCGTCGATTTGAGCGGGCGCGGCGTGCCTGTAGGCGTGACCTGTCGGCTGTGCGAGCGCATGGACTGCGATCAGCGGGCGATGCCCCCGCTCCAACACCCCCTTCAAGTGGATGCCTATGTGCGTGGGCTGTCCTTTTACGCGCCCGTGCGTCGCTGAGCGGCGTCATTGAGCGGCGCATACGCGCGGGCCACCGCTGCGGCGAGGGCGCGGGCCAGCTTATGCCCCCGAGGCTCAGCGCCGGGGAGGGGGCGGCAGTAGATAAACGCCAAGCCCGCCTCCACGGCGCCGCCGTCGGTGATATAGCTGTCGCCGATCATGGCCACCTGCGCCGGGGGGAGCCCCAGCGCGGCGGCGGCCGCTCGAAAACCGGCCACGCTGGGCTTGGCGGGCAAGCCGCGCAGCAGCGGCGCCTGGATCGCGTCGAAGGCGGCCTCATCCGAGGCGTTGGTGTAGACGCCAAGCTTGATCCCCGCCGCCTTGAGCCGCGCCACAGCGGCGATGACCTCGGGGCTGAAGTCACGGACGTGGTGGGCGGCCAGGGTGCCGTCAGCGTCGAGCAGCGCGCCGCGCAGCCCCGCCGCCTTGAACCACGCCGGATCGAGCTGCTCGAAGCGGGCGAGGCGCAGTCGCGTTTGGGTCAAACGAGGCCGCCACAGCAGCCGCCACAGCCGCCACGCCTTGCCCGCGCTGAGGCCCGAGCGTGGCCCCGCCCGCCCCGCGCTCACGGCGCCCCCTCCAGCGCGCCTTCGTGCAGCTCACCCATCGCCCAGATCAGCTCCGCGCGGGCCTCATGATAGGCCCGCAGCTGCTCGGCGTGGTGTTGCTTGGCCGTGAGGTACGCCAGCAAGCCCTCCAAGGCGTCCCTGGCCTCCCCGGTGTTGCTCTCATAGGCGGCGGTGGCGAAGGTCATCCAGGCGCGGGCGGCCTTGAGCGAGGCGTCAGCGTGCTTGAGCAGCCGTGTTTGAGAGGTGATGCCCTGATGGGCCTTGCGCACCTGGAGGGGGATGCCGCTCTCGGCGAAGGCACGCAGCGCGCGGATCTCCTCCACCTGGGCCTGAGCCGCATCGGCCTTGGCGCGGGTCGCGCCCATGTCCAGATCCCACTTCAGGCCGACGGCGAGGCCGCCGGTGATCTGGTTATAGGGATCGGCGTGGTAGGGATTATCGGCGTCGTCCCGCGTCGGCGCCCAGTCCATCGCCAGCGTCCCAGCGGCGAAGAGGACGGGGGCATTGGCCAGCCGCTCGGCCTGGACCAAGGAGAGGGCCGCCGCCTCACCTTGACTGAGCATCCGCCACGAGGGGCGCGCGGCGGCAGCGCGCTTGAGGCAGGCGGGCAAGCTGAGGAGGGGGGCGGGGCTGATCGGCGGCAAGCCCGCGTCCTTGAGCCGCAGCGGGGCGTCCTCGGCCAGCCCCATGGTGTGCTTGAGCGCGGCGAGGGCCAACGCCTGACCCACCTCGGCGACCTCCGCATAGCGCCGCAGCGTGGCGACGCCCATACGCAGCCGCATCACATCGGCCTGAGTCACCGTCCCGCCGCCCTCAGCATAAAGCGCCTCCGCCTTGAGCAGCGCGGCGTCGAGCGTTCGTTGACCGAACCGCAGCGTGGGGCGCAGGCCGATGGCATAGAGGTGCAGCAGCGCATAGCGGCGGACCTCGAAGGCCAGGAGGCGCTCCGCCTCAGCCACCCGCGCCCGCTCCACCTCCACCCGCGCCGCCGCCGCGCGCCCCCCCGCCTCCACACGCCCGAAAGAGTAGAGCGGCAAGCTGAGGATCGCCTCGAAGTGCGTATATGGCCCCCAGTCCTTGGGGCCATAGCGGCGCTCGACGCCTCGCAGCGCGTCCCCCTCCACGGTGAACATCGGCGCGAGGTAGCCCAGGGCGTTGAGCTTGGGCGTATAGATGGCCTGGACCTCGGCCAGCCGCGCGGAGAAGGCGCGCACCTTGGCCTGCGCCTCCTGACGCTTGGGGCTGCGCTGAAGCGCCGCAGCGACGCAGCCATCCAGATCGAGGACCAGCGGCGCGCTGGCGGGGCCTTGGAGCGTGACCCACAGCGCGAGGGCGGCGTGGATCACTTGGCCCCCGTCACCTGCGCGTGCTTGGCCTCCAGGGCGCGGATCAGCCCCTCAACGCCCTTGTCCTTGATCACCCGGCCAAACTGATTGCGGTAGTCGAGGACGAGGGAGGCGCCATCAAAGCTGACATCGACGAGGCGCCCATCGCGGCTCCAATGCAGGGTGATGTCTGTCTCCAGATCCTCGGCCTCAAGGACAGCGTGGAGGGCGACATCAAAGCCCTCTTTGCTGGGCTTGGCGGGTGTGAGGGTGTAGCGCGCGGCGGCAAAAAAGGCCCCTGAGTTGGGGTAGGCCACCAAGCGCAGCGTCTGCCAGAAGAGGGCCTTAAAGGCGCTGAGCTGCTCGGGCTTAAAGTGCGCGGCATGGGGCGTGATGGGCGCATGGGTCAGCGCCTCGCGATCCAGGAAGCCATCCAAGGCGAGAAAAGCGGCCTCATTGGCCTTGAGATCAGCGGCGGACAGCGCCTGGCCCTCGTGTGGGGCCTTGACGGCCTTGAACGCGGCGATCAGCGCCTCGGCGCGGGCCTGGGCATCGATGGGCTCAGCCTGGAGCGTCAGGGGCGTCAACAGGGCCAAGATCAAGCATGTGTAGCGGATCATCATGAGGACTCCTTGGGGTCATGAAATGGAGGAGGGCGGGCAGCGAGATGAGGCTGATGAGGGCGTTGATCGCCAAGCCCAGCGCGGCCAACGCGCCGGTAGAGCGCAGGCCGGGGTGATCGGCGATGGTGAGGGCACCAAACCCCAAGAGCGTGGTCAAGATCGCGCCCGCGATGGCATGTCGTGTCTCTTCCAGGCCCTCGCCAGCGCGCCAGCGGGTGATCAGATGGACCGCGCCATCGACGGAGATCCCCAAGAGGGCCGGGATCATGACGATGTTGAGGTAGTTGAGCGCCAGCCCGGCCGCGCCAGCGACGGCCAGGGTCAGCGCCAGAGTCAGGAGCGCGGCGCCCAGGGCCAAGAGCGCGTCGCGCGGATGCCCCAGCAGCACCAACAGGGCCAGGGACACCAGGGAGAGGGCGCCGCCGAGTATCCAAGGCGCCTCGCGGATCACCATGTCGAGGATATCGGCGAGGATCATCGCCTCGCCGGCGATGGGCACCCGTCGAGCGTCGAGGGCGGCGGCGCGGCGGGCCACCGCCGCCAGCTCAGGCACCCGCGCGCCGTCGCTGAGGGCGATCTTGGGGAAGATCAAGACGAAGCGCCCCGATGCGCCGCTGGCGCCTGCGTCGGGGCCTTCAAATTGGCGCAAAATCTCGCGGGGGAGGGTGTCGATCGTGGGCGGCGTGGCCTGGGTCATCCTCAAAATCCGCGTCCGCGCCTCCAAGAGATCCGGATCTTCAAGCCAAGAGGGCTTGACCCGCGACACGACGCCGTGGATTTGGCGCAAGATCGCCTGTTTTTGAGGGCCGTCTTTGGGGATCAGATCGTCGATCGTCAAGGCGAAGTCGATGGCGCCGCCGGGATCGCCGTTGCGCAGGGCGGCGGTGATGGCGCGGGCCTCCTCGGGGCTGTCGGTGAGCGCCAAAATCGGCGTCTGAGAGTAGCCCAGGATGCGGTTGACCTCGTGATCGAGGAGGAAGGCGGGCAGCCGCCCATCTGAGAGGGCCTCAAAGTCATAATCGAAGCGCAAATGGGGGGCTTGAGAGAGGGCCAGGAGGCTCAAAATCGCCGTGATCCACAGCGCGGCGCGGGGGCGAGACGCGGCGCGGCGCGGCGCGGGCCGTTGGGGCACGGCTCCGCCCCGATCAAAGGCCAAAAAGGCGGGCAAAAGTAGGGCATAGGCGAGCAAAACGAGCCCCAAGCCCAGGGCGGCCAACAGGCCAAACTCGCCGAAGGCGCGAAACTCGGACAAGGACAGCCCGGCGAAGGCCACGGCGGTGGTCACGGCGGCGATCAGGGCCGCGCGGCCGGTGGAGGCGAAGGTGATGGTGATGGCCTCATCGCGCCCGCGCCCCGCCGCGCGCTCCGCCTCGAAGCGGCTCATCAGGTGAATCCCATGATCCACGCCCAGGCCCAAGAGGATGGCGCCGATAAAGCCCGTCAGCAGGTTGAGCGTGCCCAAGAGCGCGCCGGCGAGGCCGAAGGTCCACAGCAGGCCGATGAGCAGCGGCGCCAGCGTAAACGCGACGGCGCGCGGGCGGCGGAGGTGGAACAAGAGGTAAAGCAGTGACAGCAGCAGCGCCAGGCTGGAGGCCAGGCCCAGATCGGCTTGGATCTGCGCCTTTTGATCGAGCTTTTTCTTATAGCGCCCCGTCAGCGCCACGGTGAGCCCCTCGGGCGGGGGGGCTGCGGCGATGGCCCCCTCCACATCCTCGATCACCGTGGCGGCGAAGCCCATATCCGTGGAGCGGCGCGCGGGGCGGGCCATGATCACCAGCCGCTGGGCGTCCTCATAATAGGTCGCCGCCCGCTGCTGGCTCAGCCAGCCCCGCTCCCCGCCCTGGTAGCGGGCCTCGATGTCGCTGAAGTCCAGGCTGGGCGGCGTGGCCGCCTCTAGATCCAGGTACATGGGGTTGTGGCGCCGCGCCTCGAAGCGCTGACGCGCCTTGAGCCGCGCGTAGATCGTCTCCAGATCGGCGCGCTCCAAGAAATACAACGCGGCGTCCTCGAACAAGCTGACGGGGCGCTTGAGATCCACATAGCGGATCGAGTCGAGGCGCTCGATCTCGACGGCGAGGGCCTCACCGTAGCGGCGCCGCGACGCCTGATTACCGCCCTCGATGACGGCCACGGCATAGCCGATGGCCCCCGCCCGCGCCTCAAGGGCGTGGAGGTCTTGGACGCTCTCGAAGCGCTCGGGGAGGAGGTGGGCCAGATCAGGATCGAGGCGCAGGCGTCGGGCGCCGAGGAGCGCCAGGGCGCACAGCAAGGCGGCGATGAGCAGGCTCAGCCCAGCGCGTCGATGTGTCAGGCGCGCCAGCCAAGCCAGGCCCGCCTCAAGGCGAGGGATCAAGGGCATGAGCGTAGACCTCAGCGCGGGGCGAAGACGTAGTCACGATGTAGGGGGAAGTTCCAGAAGAGGAACACGGCGCCGCGGGCCAAGATCCAGGCGAGCCGGTAGTCCAGGTCGGGGAGGAGGAGCAGGACGGCGACGCCACCGGCGTTGAGCGCCAAGCTCAGGCCGCTGACGAAGACATAGCGCCCCGCCTGGAGCGTGACGGGGGCGTCGGCGGGCTCAAAGGCCCAGCGGCGGTTGATCGTGAAGTTGATCAAGGCGCCGACGGCGCAGCCGATGGCCGTCGCCCACCAAGGCATCAGGCCCGTGAAGCTGACGAGGGCGGTGACAATGAGGAAGTCGGCGCCGGTGGCGGCGAAGGCGGAGGTTAAGGCGCGGGGCAGCCCACCGCGCTGGGCGCCCAAGAGCCTTGCTTGCCCATCGCGCCCCTGATCCAAGGCGCGCAGGACATAGATAAAGCGGCTGGCGGCGGTGCTCTGTGAGGAGACGGCGAGGAAAACCAGCCCCAAGACCGCCAATACAAAAGCGGGCTGCCCAGGTGTGTGCGGATAAAGCGCCTCAAGGAAAGGGGCGAAGGCGGTGGTGATGCCCAGCGAGACGATGCGTTCAGGGCGCTGCATCATGCCGCCCTTGACCTCCAAGCCCAGCGCCTCGCCTTTGGCGCGGACGTACGAGGTCAACAAGGAGCCGGAGAGGGCGACGAGCACAGCCACCAGCACCCAGGAGTCCCGATAAAACCAGGCCAGTCCGGCCAAGACCACGGCGTCAGCGTAGCGATCCAAGATGGAGTCGAGGGCGGCGCCTTGGGCGGAGGCGCGGCCCATCGCGCGGGCGAGGCGGCCATCAAAGACATCGAGGATGCCCGAGAAGATGTAGAGCCAGCCGCCGAGGCTGAAGCGTCCGGCGGCGAAGGCGACGCCCGAGGAGATGGAGATCAAGCCGGAGAGCGTGGTGATGGCGTTGGGCGGCAGTTTCAGCCAGCGCAGCAGGTGAAAGGGGGGCTGGATGAGCCAGTAGAAGTAGCGGCGCAGGCCCATGACGAGGAGCGCGCTGTCACCCCGCGCCTCCATCTCCGCGTCGCGGTAGGGGCCGATGAGCGCGCGTCGCGCGCCGTAAAGGAGCAGCCCCACGCCGAAGTAGGCGGTGATCATCATGGCGGGGCCGAGCGAATAAATTATGGGCTCAGTGTGCATCTCTCCCCTCAAGGCGCTTGCCCTCATTTAAGGCCGTCACAAGAGCGGATTTACAGGGAGGTCTGCAAGTTAGTGAGTGGTCGCACACTTATTAAAGTGTTTAATTTCAAACACTTAAAAAAATAAATTTAAATTCGATTTATTTCATTTCAAGCGGAGCAGCGCGGTGCGTGGTCACGGCTGCTGCTGTCCTTCGGTCGTCGCAAGTCAACAGAGCCTCGTCCACGACCAGTTCGATCAGGCAGTGATCCTATTTCGGGGGTGTCACCTATTTCGGCCACCTCTTTCGAGTGAGTTCGCTCGTAAGGATTGCCAGGACACCTATTTCGGACACCTATTTCGGGTGGAGGATTTCTCTTGAAGTGTGGAGGGGGGAGGTCTATCTTCGATTCGTCGAGAAAAAGTGTCAATGGGGATAGTGTTGCAATCACGCTTACTTACGATGGCTTGATTGAACTTCCTATCCTCTATCAGTTGGGAAAGAGGATTACTTGTTTAGGACTTACGCACTTGAACGAGAAATCGGCCTAAAAATGATGCAATGCACAAAAACGGTTTCCTTAAATTTCAGGCACTTAGGTCAGACGCAAGGCCCCAAGTGCGTAAGTCCTATTGTTATGAAACTAATTTCAGCAAACTTACTCAATATCTTGTTTATAGTTGGCTGTGTTGGCCCACATAGCAGCGTTCCTTGGTCAGAATCTGACGATGGTTCAGGTGAAATAATATCAGATTCAGATGTCACTTCTGACTTCGGTATGGATCCTGGTCAAATTAACGAATATTTACTCAAATATGAATTAATCTACCAGGTAGACGCAGCATATAGTGGATGTGATGGGGCTGAGCACTCGATTTTAGATTCATTGCGCGATAAGTATATGTTTGCTTTAGTTTTTCATGAAAATCTGTGGATAGAGAGCTGTGAAACAAAAGAAGACTGTGTGAATAAGTATATGTCGTGGAAAAATGAAGGTCATATGACCTCAGGTGAATATGGTTTTAAACTTGGATACTTAGGTTCAGATAAGTTTGAAAAAATCTACAAGTGGGTGGGAGAGAGCCCTGTTTGTGACGTTAAAAGTATAGAATATGAAATTGCAGTTGGATCAACAGAAAGTATTAAATTGGAGCATAGAGTTGAATCACTAAGCCAAGATAACTGTTGGAATGGTGAAGATGTTTCATCTTTTAGATGCCAATCGCGTGAAAGGTATGAAATCCATTCAATTTCTGAAATTCAAGACTAAAATACTCCCCCCCAGTGCAGGTGGCAGTGCAGGTGGCACCCACATGCGCCTTTGATCTTTGAGGGTTATGTTGTCCTCCAAGCTCCATGACCTCGATCCTTGGGGGTCGCCGTGGCAGGTGGCCGTGGCAGGTGTCTATTTCCAAACTCTACGAGGAAAATGTTCCCTCATCGCATCAAACTCATCTACAAAACTATAAACAGTCGTACTATATTTCGCTCCCAAGAAATGATGAACACGAACAATATTATTGTTGTTATCCCATTCAATCGGCCATCCTATTGGTAAAAGTGAAAGATCACCTTTATATGACTTAGGCCTAGTTATTGCTGTAGATGACCTTAATCTTCGATCTAAGTCGTAACTAACAGTATCTGGAACATCAAAAAGAATTCTCATTAAGATATAAGCATTCGATGAAAAATTTAACGACTCATCATACCTCGATTCTTTTGCATCAACCAAGGCTTTTCTAATCTGATCAAGATCATACTTCATCATTTCTTTTCCGATTCCATTAAGAATACTGATTTCATCAGGACCATACTTATACTTTGCCCAAATTGGAATTTGAGAAAGACTTTGGATAGGGTCACTAAAAGATGACGATTGTGTTTCTAACTTTACTTCATTGGATAATTGGTTTCCACATGCACATAGAAGTGTAAATAATGGAAAAATATACTTTTTAGTATTCATGATTGCCATTTTCTTCTCTTTCCAGCGGTTCAATGCCGTTATTGTGGAATAGGATTACAATTCTGTCAAATTAGCCTTCTATGCCATCGTTCCAAAAATCTGGTTGATGTGGTGTAAACACTTGATTTTCGTCATCATGCTCAAGGAGAGGAGCGAAGGCGGTGGTGATGCCCAGCGAGACGATGCGCAAGCCCAGCGCCTCGCCTTTGGCGCGGACGTACGAGGTCAACAAGGCGCCGGAGAGGGCGACGCGCACGGCCACCGCTTCTGCCGGTTTAGTCCACGACCAGCTCGATCGGGCAGTGATCCGAGCCCAATACATTGGGGTGGATCAGGGCGTCGCGCACGCGAGGCCACATCTCCTCGTTGACGAAGTGATAATCGATCCGCCACCCCACGTTGCGCTCGCGCACGCCAGGGCGCTGCGCCCACCAGGTGTAGCAGCCCTCCTCGCCGGGGTGCAGCTTGCGGAAGGTGTCCACCCAGCCTGCGGCCACCCAGTCATCTAAGACGGCCCGCTCCTCGGGCAAGAAGCCCGTGGCCTTCTGGTTGCCCTTCCAGTTCTTGAGGTCGATCTCGTGATGCGCGGTGTTCCAATCCCCGCAGATGACCACATCGCGGCCCTGGGCGCGCAGCCGCTGGGCGTAGTCAAAGAGGGCGCTGTAGTAGTCCAGCTTATAGGGCACGCGCTTGAGATCGCGGCCGCCGTTGGGGAAGTAGCCGTTGATCACCACCAGGTTGTCGTAGCGCGTGGTGATGGTGCGGCCCTCGTCATCGAACTGGGGATCGCCGATGCCGATGATGATCTCATCGGGCGCCACCTTGGAGAAGGTGGCCACGCCGCTGTAGCCGCCTTGCTCGGCGTGGGCCCAGACGGTGTGATAGCCGTGCTTGCTGCGCAGCGCGGGCGTGAGCTGATCGGCTTGGATCTTCGTCTCTTGCAGGCAGATGACGTCCGCTTGATCGGCGGAGAGCCAGTCAAAGAAGCCTTTACGGACCACCGCGCGCACGCCGTTGACGTTCCAAGAAATCAACCTCATAGGGGGCTCCTCTTGCGCTGTTTCAGGGTGAGCCAATGTCGCATTAACTCACTGTTTTTTCAATAAAAATCTTATTTTTTAGGGTTAAAAAATGGGCCGCCTTATCCGCGCGCTCACGGTGGCGGCGGGGCGCGAAGCGGGTGACATCTCGGGCTTGGATCTTTACAAGCGCTCATCGCAAATCAGGGCGCTGAGCGCTTGAACTTTGGACAAAGAGAGCACGCGATGACGACACCACGCCGATGGACCACACTCCTGCTGACCTTGACCTTGAGCCTCGGCTGCGATGATGAGGGGGGCTCGACGCTTACGCCGGAGAGCGACGCGCGGGTCATCGACGCGGCGAGCAGCGCCGACGCCGCCGCCCGCCCTGACGCCGCGCTTATCGTAGACAGCGAGGTGATGGACGCCCAGCCCCTCACCCAAGACGCCGCCCGCCCGATGGACGCCCAGCCCCTCACCCAAGACGCCGCCCGCCCGATGGACGCCCGCCCAATGGACGCCACGCAGCCAGCGCGAGACGCTTTGAGCGGCGTGGACATGGGCGGCGATGCCCTCACCCTTGACGCCGCGCTGCCCCCAGACGCCCTGAGCCTGGACGCGGCGCTCAACCCTTGCGCGCCACGGGACTTCGTCTGCGGCGACGGCGCCTGCTTGGCGCAGTTCTTTGTCTGCGATGAGTTTGAGGACTGCGCCGACGGCGCCGATGAGCGCGGCTGCGGCGAGGGCTGCCCCAGTAACACCTTTCGCTGCGACGAAGAGGACAGCTTCTTCTGCCTCGATATGAGCCTCGTCTGTGATGGTTATGCGCACTGCACCTTTGGCGAGGATGAGCTGGGCTGTCCCTAGACCGACGTGAGCACCGCGCCGCGCTCAAGTCGCGCCCCTGCCCCTCTCCCGCGCCCTCAAGACCCGCTATCTCTGCTGATAAAATCAAGATATGACCTTCCAAAATCAATCGAGGTGCCTGATGAAGCGCGCTTGGCTTGGATCTCTATGTCTCTTGGCGTGGGCTTGCGGTGAAGACGCCGCCTCGCCCGCGCCCGATCCCTTGGATCAAGGCGTGATCGACGCCTACGCCGCGCCGCCGATTGTGCGCGACAGTGGCCCATCGCCGGATCTGCTGCGCTGCGCCACCGATGAGGCGCTGATCGAGGGCCGCTGCGTGCCGCTGAGCGGCGCGGATCAGGGGATCAGGCCGCGTGATCTCGGCGTCGAGGGCGCCGACGCGGTGATCGAGGGCGC
>JAHJCH010000284.1 GCA_018813065.1 Myxococcota bacterium | reverse complement strand
CCTCCGCGCTGCCCATCGTAAACACCAGACCATCCGACGGCGACGGCGGGATCATCACCATCTCGGGCACGAGCGTCTTCCAATTTGGCTGCATCGCCCCTGGTTTGGGCCGCACGGAAGCGGGTTTGCTCGGCGCGGGCGTAGCGGCTTTTACCGTCACGGCGGGCGCGGGCGTGGCGGCTTTTACCGGCGCGGCGGGCGCGGGCGTGGCAGGCTTGGGCGGCGGCAAGTACGCCTCTAGCCCCGTATCTTTGCGCAGTTTTTCGGGCATCCTCGACGCCAATGCCTGCAAAGACGCCTTTGACTTCGCTGGCTCCTTCACTATGGCCTCAGCCACCCCCAAGATATCCGCAAACTGCGCGGTTGAGACCCCATCCCGGCTCTCCTCGGTCTTTATCCAACGCTGCGCCGTCGCCTTAAGCGCCCCCAACCGCGCGCCCTTGATCTCTGGCTCCTTGACTAAGAGCGCCTCCAGCGCGCCCATTCGCGTCTCCAGCCAAGAGAGGTAGACCGCCTGCTCATCGGCGCGCTTGCTCTTCTCCAGCGCATCCGCAGGGTAGCCATGAAAGATCGCCTCAAGGAGCTGCTGCTGCGCCTTCTGTGTCTCCTCTAATGCGTTTTGGGCGCGCAGCACCTCGGCTAATGACCGCTGCATCTGGCTCAGCCCGATCCGCTGCCGCACCGACTCGCGGCTCAGGCGTTGAAGCACCGCGCGATCCTTGAGCTGCTGGTTGAGCACCGCCTGGATCATCTCCTGTGTGGGCTCCGCCTTCTGCCGTGTCAGCGTCTTGAGCCGCCGAAAGACAGGGAGCATCTCAGGATCAGCCAAATCCTTAAGCACCATGCCGAGCTGGTTTTGCTCTTGGGGGGTCAGGGCGCTCAGCGCGGTTTGCAGCGCCGCCGTGGTGTCTTCTTTCTTGCTGGCGAGATCGATCCCTTTGTCGATCAGATCCCAGGCGTCCTTGACGACGCCCGGCGCGGTGAAGGAGATCACCGCGCTGATCAGAAAGCGCGCTTTATCGCCGTGGGCTGTATAAAAGCCCGACATGGCGCCCCTGAAGCTCTCAAGGTTCATCTACCCATCCCATTGAATGAACGGTGGGCTGGTTATACGCGGTGAGGGGCGAAGAAGCCTTAGTTTTCCTCCTCATAGGCGCGCAAGAGCGCCAAGAGCGCCTCGCCGAACCGCGCCCAGCGCCCCGGCCCCAGCCCCTTGATCGCCAAGAACGCCGCCTCCGAGGACGGCGGCCAGGCGGCGATGTGGTGCAGCACCTTGTCTGGGAAGATCGTGTACAGCGGCACGCCGTGGCGCTGGCCCACCTGGGCGCGGAAGACCTTGAGGCGGCGGATCAGCTCAGGATCGGCGCTGGCGGGCCTCGGCAGCGCGCCGCCCCGCGCCACCTGCGCCCGCGCCACCGGCTGCGCGATCTGGGCGGGCCGCCCCGGCCTCAGATGGCGCGGGAGACGAAAATCCAGCGTCGCCCGCCCCTGCATGATCTCCCAGCCCTCGACCGTGATCTTTAAGAGCGGGTAGGCGCCGCTGTCGATGACGCACAGCGCGCGCTCGACGAGGATTTGGAGGATCTCGGCGATGGCGTCTTGGCCTAAGGCTTTTAAGATCCCATGGGTGCTTTGGTGGATCAGCGAGGTGGCGGCGATCTCTTTGGATTGTGAGCCCGCCAGCATGGCCGCGACCTTGCGCAGCCCAAAGCGCCCCTCGGCGCGGGCCACCCCCGCTAAGGCCTTGCGGATGATCAGCGCCTCGGCCTCGGGCGGCGCGCCCTCTTCGATCCCCGGCACGCCCCCCTCGCCCTCGCCGCTGCATCGATCGCAGCCCGGGCAGGCTTCGCGGGTGGTCGCGCCAAAGTAGTTGAGCACGAAGCGATGGCGACACCCCGGATGGTGGATAAAGCTGCGCATCCGCCGCAGCTTCTCAAGCTCGTGGGCCTTGTGTTCTTGGATCTGCCCAATGTCAATGCCCAGCTCCGAGGCGTTCTCGGGTGTGCCGTCGGCGGGGCGCACGCCGTCGCCCTCGTAGTACACCGCGTCGAGCTTGTAGAGGTGGCGCAGCGCCGCATCGACGCCCCGCTCTACCCCCTTGGCCTTCATGTCTTCTTCAAAGACGTCCGGCGGGACGCTCTCCCCCGGCGGTAAGGCGCGCAGCGCACGCCAGACCCGCTCAAAGACCGCCTCGTCGGGGTGGCTTTGGTCGATAAGGAACTCGTGGACGCGGGTATCGGTGGGGTTGTAGAGCAGCAGGCAGTGGGCGGGCTGGCCGTCGCGCCCCGCCCGCCCCACTTCTTGGTAGTAGCCCTCCACCGTGCGCGGCAGATCCACATGGATGACGGCGCGCACGTCGGCGCGATCCACCCCCATCCCAAAGGCGTTGGTGGCCACGGCGAAGCGCGCCTCGCCCCGCATAAAGCGCTCTTGGGCGGCGATACGCGCCTCGGGATCCATCCCGCCGTGGTAGTGGACCACTTGGCGCGCGCTCAGGAGCCTGCGGCAGACCTGGGCGTACTGCTCCACGCGCTTGCGGGTGGAGGCGTAGAGGATCACGGAGCCCGTTTTGAGCAGATCCGCCTTGAGGAACTTCTCCAGCCGCCGCTCGCGGTCTTTGTCGCCCTGGCACAGCCGCGCTTCGAGGAAGAGGTTGTCGCGCAGGAAGCCCGCGACGTGGACGCGCGGCTCGATCAGCCCCAAGACCGTGGAGATGTCTTGGCGCACCTCGGGCGTGGCCGTGGCGGTGCAGGCCAAGAGGCGCGGCGGGCGCAGCTCGGCGATGATCTCACCCAGCCGCACATAGTCCGGGCGGAAGTCATGGCCCCAGCGCGAGATGCAGTGGGCCTCATCGACGGCGAAGAGGCTGACGCCGATGTCTAAGAGCGCGCGGCGAAAGCGCCCATGCCGGAAGCGCTCAGGGGCCACATAGACCAGCTTGAGGGCGCCCTGGCGCATCAGGCTGATCGTCTCTTCTTGGATCTCTTGCTCTTGGCTGCTGTTGATAAAGGCCGCCGCGATCCCCCGCGCTTGGAGCGCGTCCACCTGGTCCTTCATCAGCGCGATGAGCGGCGAGATGACCACCGTGACGCCTTCAAGGAGGAGCGCCGGGAGCTGGTAGCACAGGCTCTTGCCCGCCCCCGTGGGCATGACCGCCACCGTGGGTTGACCGCTGAGCACGTCCTCGATCACCGCCCGCTGCCCCGAGTGGAAGGCGTCGAAGCCAAAGTGGGCCTTGAGCGCCGCCGTCAGCGCGTCCTCTTGGGTCACGCGGTGCGCTTCGTCGTGCTGCGTCTCTGGGCTCATCACACCTCGCTTTGTGACCCGTCCGGCGCAGACGATAGCGGCTGCGCGCGCGCCCCGAAAGCCCCTCACTCGCCCCCGCCGCGCCGCGACCCGCCGCCACGCTTGGCATCTCATCGGCGCAGCGTTAACGTGGACGCCGCGTCAGCACCCAAGCGAGAGGAGCCTCCATCGATGTCAGACACACGAGATCCCATCAAGGACGTCTTCAGCCGGTCTTCTCAGGAGCAGCAGTATTACTCCGAGGGCGATCGTGTCTGCTTCCCCGGCATCAGCTCTCGGGCCTATGAGCACCCCACGGATCGCGCCGCGCTGACGGCGCTGCGCAAGGTCCCCGGCTTTGATCTGGTGCTGCGTAAGCTCTTTGGCGTCATCAGCGAGCGCGCCCTGCGCCTGCTGTTCTTGGCCAACGCCGTCAAGGTCAGCGAGGCCCAGTTCAGCCGGGTGTGGAAGATCTATCGGGAGTGCTGCGAGATCCTCGACATCGAGCCGCCTGAGCTGTTCGTGGCCCAGACGCCCATCGTCAACGCGGGCGCCATCGGCGTGGATCACCCCTTTATCGTGATCAACTCCGGCGTCCTCGATCTCCTCGATGATGATGAGCTGCGCTTCGTCCTCGGTCATGAGCTGGGCCACGTCCTCTCCGGCCACGCGCTCTACAAGACCATGATCCGAATTCTCCTCAATATGGTCGGCTTTCGCATGATGATGCCCCTGGGGGGCGTGGCCATCTGGGGCGTGGTGATGATGCTCAAGGAGTGGGATCGCAAGTCCGAGCTGTCGGCGGATCGCGCGGGCCTGCTCTGCCTCCAAGATCCCTATATGGCTTATCAAATCCAGATGAAGACCGCCGGGGGCCGCCGCCCCGAGGAGATGAGCGTCGAGGCCTTTATTGCCCAGGCCGAGGAGTATGAGCAGGCCGGCGATCTGCGCGACGCGGCGCTGAAGTTCCTCAACCTCATGAACAAGACCCACCCCTTCGCGGTGCTGCGCCTGGCCGAGCTGAAGCGCTGGGTGGACGCGGGTGAGTTTGAGAAGATCCTCCACGGCGACTACGCCAAGCGCGCCGATGATGAGCGCGCCAGCCTCCGCGAAGACATCAGCGCCTCCGAGGAGGCCTACCGCGCCCGCAAGGAGGACAGCGGCGACAGCGTCAGCCGCTTCTTCAATGACCTCGGCGAGAACGTCGCCAGCGCCAGCGTCTCCATCCGCGATCAGGTCCAAGGCTTCTTTAAGCGCGCCGAGGAGCTGTTCAACGAGAAGACAGCCAAGGACCCCAAGGACCCCAAGGCCCCCAAGGACCCCAAGGCCCCCAAGGACGATGGCTTTGACGATGAGGAGGACTTCGACTGAGCACCCTCACCCTCACCCTCGCGCTCGCCCTCGCCGCCCATCCCCTCGCCGCCCATCCCATCGACGCTCATCCCATCGACGGGCTCACGGGGGCCTTGGGCACCTATGAGCTGCTGATCATCGCCCCTCGGATCGAGGCCCTGACGCGCCCCCTGATCGCCGCGCGGCGTCGCCTGGAGGCGCACCCGATCTTGAGCAACGCCTTTGAGGCCCTGCGCGGCGGCGCGCGGCGGCGCGTGGGGCTCGATCCCTTTGATCTGGAGGCGCTCACGACCGCTGGCGTCGATCTGCGCGGGCCGCTGCTCATCGCCACCGAGGCCCGCCCCGGCCCACGGGCCTACGCCGCCGCGCTGCCGCTCTTGACGCCGCAGGGCGCCGAGGCCCTCCTGGCCCACGCGGGGCTTCAGATCAGCCATGAGCGGCTCCAAGGCGCGCCGATCCTCAAGTCGGCGCGGGGGCTCGGCCATGTCAAGGGCCGCCAACTGCTGTGGGCCTCGGACGCCGACGGGCTCAGCGCCCTGCTGAGCCCCGGCGCGCCGACCACGCGGCTGGCGCGCTGCCCCCTCGCGCCTGGTCAGGCCGATCTCTACGCGCTGTGGCGCCCGCCGCCGGGCGATCTTGGCCCCCTCAAGTCCGCCTGCCTCACCGTACGGCTCGATCCTGATCGCGTCCGCCTGGAGGCGCGGCTGGATCTGCGCCTGCCCCTGCCCGCCGTCCCTGGCGAGGCGCTGGCCTTGGCCCCCGAGCTGGGGGGGCCGCTCATCGCCTACCTCGGCCTCAGCCTGGGGCCGCTGACGCGCACACTCAGCGGCCTCTCTCCTGATCTGGAGCGCGCCTTGGCCGGGCTCGATGGGCGGCTGGCCTTGGGCGCGCGGCCCAACGGCGCCCTGGCGATGGCTTTGGGCGCGCCGAAGCTCAGCGAGGCCGATCTCGACGCCCTGCCCTCCTCGCCCAAGGTGCAGATCGAGGTCATCAACAAGCGCCGCCGCCTCAGCGTCGTCGATCCGCCGCCCGAGCTGGCCCCTGAGCACCGCGCCGCGACCCTCTGGCTGGAGCGCGGGCTGTTGCGCTTGGAGACGGGGGCTGCGCGCCCCAAGGAGACCAAGGGCGATCTGCGCCAAGGCAGCCACCTCAGCGCGGGGCTCTTTGAGGGCGCGGCGGTGGCGGCCTACCTCCGCTTCACCGGCCGCCCCGATGATGGCCGCCGCCTCTATGACGCCCTGGCGGGCCCCGCCTTTGAGCTGGGCCTCTCTCGCCAAGAGCTGCGGGCCTTGGCCTCGGCGCTGAGCTTTATCCACGCCCACCTCGGCGAGCTGGGCCTCAGCCTGCGCCTCCGAGGCGATCACGCCCACCTGATCTTGGAGATCATCACCCTATGAGCTGGAGGCCGCTGCACCTTATCGCCCTCGCCGCCCTTGGCTGCGTCTCGACCAAGCCCCCTCAAGAGGCCCCTCAAGGCCAGCCCGACGCGTCAGCGAGCGCCGCCGCGCCCGAGGAGGCCGCCCACGCCGCCGCCCTGGGGCGCTGGGCGCGGGCGCGCGGGGTTGAGCCTGATCCTGTGGCGCGTGGGCTCTACCGCCGCGCCGTGGATATGAGCGCCCAAGGCGATGAGGGCGGCGCGGCGGCGATCTTTGAGCAGCTGCGCGAGCGCGGCGAGGGGAGCCGCTATGAGGCGCGGCTGCGGGCGGACGCCTCCGGCGCGGCGGCGCTCTTTGGCGCGGCGGCCTTGGTCGGCGCGCTGCTGCTCAAGACCACCCACGGGGGGCGAGATGCTCAGCCTGCTGCTCCTGCTGGCGGCCATCCAGCTCCCTGATCACGTCGCCTCTCCGGGCGCGGCGCGCTTGGCGCTGGGCCTGGGTGTAGAGCGCGGCGCCCCGGCGGTGGAGGCCCGCCTGGGCTTGCTCCCTTGGCTGGCGGTGGAGGCGGAGGGGGTCTTTTGGGAGGCGGCGCCGCTGCTGGGGGCCAAGCTGCGCGTGGCCGCCGACGCGCGCAGGGGCCTCTTCACCCACGGCTTCTTTATCGGCCACCTCCGCCCTCTCCTCAGCTTGGATGTCATCTCCGGCGCCGACGCGGGCGGTGGGCTGGGGATCGCCTCGCGCCTCGATCACCTCACCACGCAGCTCGACGCGGGCGTCCTCTATGGCCTCTGCGTTGAGCCCGCTGGCGTGGACCTCGACGCCCCTGATCAGCGCGGCGGCCTGTGGATCATGCAGCGGCTCAGCCTCAGCTATGACCTCTGCGCTCACTGCGGCGTGGAGGGGCACCTCGACGTGCAGATCCCCTTTGAGCGCGCGCAGCTGGACTCTGGTGCGGAGGAGCTGGGCCGCTGGCGTTTGACCTTGGGCCTGCGGGCTTTTTTAAGGCTTTAGGGCGTGTCGTTTAAGCCGTTTTCGCGTGTTTGCGCTTCGCAATAGGATGAAATTTCACCATTTTTACCCATGATAAAAAATTTATCTCTTGAAACTTGATAAATCGGGTAACAATTCCTCTCTTTTATCGATAATTTTAGGCTTGACTCAATTTCTTGGTAGATGGTTTCAGTCGATTCATCTTTAGATAAATTATTTAATTTAGAAACTCGATATTCCTCTAATAGTTTGCAAACTTTACGGTTTTCTTCAAACTTTAAGTTGCTTCTTTTGTATATTTTGTATTGTATATTTGCCATATAGTCGAAAAAGAATTTATTTTCTTGGCTCACTACGAGATTAACCAAATCGATCTGTTTAAAAATTTGTTCACCTATAACTAAATCAGAATCAATGAAATAACGAATTTTCATATTGTTTTTATTGATTTCTTTAAATGTTTTGCATCTAAATTTGCTGTTTTTGAGCCATTTTGGCTCGAAGTTATCCATATTTTCCTGCGGATTAAATCGCGCAACCTCATTGAAATAAATATCAAACCGGCTCAAGAGTGCTTGATCGGAGAAACGAATCGATTGATAAGTTTCATAGAGCGCGACGAGCTTGCTTGCGATGTCGAGGACAGCGCCGATGCGCTTGAAGATGCGCTCGCTGCTCTCCAAGATCTCCAAGCTGAGCGGGCTGGCGGCGCTGAGCGCGCTGGCCGAGGCGGGCGCGGGGTTGAGCGAGAGGGCGCTGAGCAAGAGGGCGCTGTAGAGGCGTGATTGTCTTGGGCGCATGGCGTGCTCCTTGTGTGGGTGAGGATTCTAGCCCAACTGCGGGTCGATTTCGGGTCTTGGCGGGCGCGCCTCAAGCGGCGCCCTTGGCAAAACTCGCCGAGGGCTTCAACATAGCAGCCGATCAAGGGCGCCGAGGCGCAGAAGATCAACGTTGAATGGGGTCAGCCTCTCCTCGTCGGGGGGCGCCTCCAAAGGAACCCAGAGGTACAACTCGTGAAAATTACACCCATCCTCCTGCTCCTCTCGCTCTCGATCGCGCAGGCCGCTGAGCCCATCCGCGCCTTCCAGGGGGGGCGCAGCGTGGTGCAGACCAAGCACCTCTTCCCCAACCTCAAGGAGGGCGAAGGCTACGGCGAGAAGTACACCTTCGACGCCGACTTTGGCGCGCGCGGCAGCTTCTACTTCTCGTTGACCATCAGCAACCTGGGCCTCGGCGATCATAAGATGGAGGCCAAGGGCCGCCTGACCATCGACAATGAGAAGTTCACTTGGCGCAAAGAGCTGAGCGATGATGAGTGGTCTTTTAAGAAAGACCCTTTCCAGATTAAGGCAGGCCCCGCCAGCCTGTCCGGTGAGCCCGAGAAGCTGGTGATGACCGCAAAGGGCGGTAAGAATGAGCTTGAGTTTACATTTACACCCATCGCGAACGCTTGGCGCCCGCAAAATGGTCAGATTCAATATGGTAAAGACCGTAAAGCGAGCGATTTTACAATTTTCCCGCTGATGAAGGTCGAAGGACGCTATAAGATGGGCGGCGATTGGAAGACCTTGGAGCCCGGGATCGGCTACGGCAGCCACACTTGGAGTGAGCTGGCCGTCTATGAGCAGAATCGATGGAACCTGAGCTTCAGGGGGATTGAAGGTCAACAGACCTTTTATATGCGGGAGATCGGCGCCACCAGCACCTATGGTAAAGAGCGCATCGCTTATCTGATTATCACTGAAGGCGATAAGCTCTTGGTTGAGTCGTTTGATTACAATATGAAGCCAACTGAGGTCTTTACTGATGCAAAACATGAGAACAAGTATCAAGTGCCGGAGTCATTCCAAGTCATTGGCGTTGACAGTGACAATAAAAATATCAAGTTCAGGGGCGCGATCACGAAGAAGAAGCTCAGGCAGCGCAAAAATTTGCTATCGGGGATGAACGCCGCTGTCAAGATGGTCGCTAAGCGTTATAGCAAGCCCATGCTCTATGAGTATGACAGCGATTATCTCCTTCAGGTAAAGGGCCCCGGCATGGATAAGACCTTCAAGGGCGTCGGTCGCTACGAGGTTTATCACTGGAATCAGTAAGCTCAGCACTCCCTGTTTAAGCCCCCCGCCTCAAACGCCGATACCCCGCCCCGAGAGATACAAATCACACCTGACGGGAGGCGTTTAAGTGAAGATCGCTCAAGATATCACGGCGTTAATCGGCCACACCCCCCTGGTGCGGATCAACGCGTTGGCGCGCGGGCTGCGCGCGGAGGTGTTGGCGAAACTTGAGCGCTTTAACCCCACCGGCAGCGTTAAGGATCGCCTGGCTTTGGGCATGATCGACGCCGCTGAGCGCGCGGGGCAAATCCAGCCTGGGGTGAGCACCTTGATCGAGGCCACCTCGGGGAACACGGGGATCGGCTTGGCCATGGTCGCCGCCGCCAAGGGCTATGAGCTGATCTTGACCATGCCCGAGGATATGTCCAAGGAGCGCCGCGCGGTGCTCAGCGCCTACGGGGCGCGCTTGGTGCTGACGCCCGCCCATCGGGGGATGCCCGGCGCGGTCGTCGAGGCTGAGCGCCTCGCCCGTCATCTCCCCAACGCCTTTATCCCAAGGCAGTTCGATAACCCCGCCAACCCGCAGACACATCAAGACACCACCGCTGAGGAGATCTGGGCAGACACGGATGGGCGGCTCGACGCGCTCATCGCGGGCGTCGGCACCGGGGGGACCTTGGTGGGCATCAGCCGCGCCTTAAAGCCGCGCCTGCCTCAACTTCACGTCGTCGCTGTGGAGCCCGCCGAGAGCCCGGTGCTCTCCGGGGGCGTCGGCGGGCCACACCCCATCCAGGGCATCGGCCCTGGGTTTATGCCCAAGATCATGGATCGCGCGCTGATCGATGAGGTCTTGACCGTGGACGGCCCCACGGCGACGGATCTCACGCGGCGGCTGGCTCGCGAGGAGGGCCTCTTTATGGGGATCTCCAGCGGCGCGGCGATCTGCGCGGCCTTGGCCGTCGCCGCCCGCCCCGAGCTGGAGGGCGGGCGGGTCGTCGTCATCTTGCCAGACTTCGGCGAGCGTTATCTCAGCGCCGGGCTCTTTGATTGAGGTCCATCAGGCGCCAAAGGGCGCGCCGCTGAGGTAGCGATCCCCCGCGTCGGGGAAGATCGTGGCCACGCGCTTGTCCGCCGCCAAGCGCGCCGCCACCTTGATCGCCCCCGCTAAGGCCGCGCCGCTGGAGATGCCCATCAAGAGCCCCTCCTCGCGGGCCAGCCGCCGCGTCATCTCCAGCGCCTCGGCGCCGCTGACGGCCAAGATCTCATCCAGCTGCTGGCGGTCCATGATCGCTGAGATAAAGCCCGCCCCCATGCCTTGGATCGGGTGAGGCGCCGCTGGGCCGCCTGAGAGCACCGGGCTCTCAGCGGGCTCTAGGGCGATCAGCCGCACGCGCGGGTTCAGCGCCCGTAGGCGCCGCCCCACGCCCGTCATGGTCCCGCCGGTGCCCACCGCGGCGACAAAGGCATCAACGCGCCCCTCCATGCTCTCCCATATCTCGTCGGCGGTCTGAGCATGGGCGGCGGGGTTGGCGGGGTTGTCAAACTGCATACAGCTAAAGCGCCCCGGCCCCGCAGCGACGAGCGCCTTGGCGCGCGCGACGGCCCCCGTCATGCCCTCCACGGCGGGCGTCAGCCGCACCTCGGCGCCGTGGGCGCGCAGGATCGCCCGCCGCTCAAGGGAGGCGGAGTCTGGCATGACGATGATCAAGCGGTAGCCACGCGCGGCGGCGATCAAGGCCAGCCCGATCCCCGTGTTCCCCGAGGTCGCCTCGATCAGCGTCGTCTCGCCAGGCTTGATCTGATCCGCGCGCTCGGCGGCCTCGATCATCCCTAAGGCCACCCGCTCCTTGATGGACTGGTTGGGGTTGAACCGCTCCAGCTTGGCGTAGATCTGCGCGCCGATCCCTGCGGTGATCCGGTTGATCTGGATCATGGGCGTGTGACCAATGAGCGCCGTGATGTCCGGCGCGATCCCTCGCCGCCTCAAGCCGGCTGGGCGAAGACCGGTGAGCTGAGGTAGCGCTCGCCGAAGTCTGGGAAGATGACCACGATCCGCCGCCCCGCCATCCCCTCACGGGCGGCGATCTGACGCGCGGCGGCGAAGGCCGCGCCGCAGGAGACGCCCACGAAGAGCCCCTCCTCTTGGGCCAGCCGCCGCGCCCACGCCTCCGCCTCGTCGGCGCTGATCTGGAGCACCTCGTCGATGATCTCGCGGTTGAGGACGCTGGGGATAAAGCCCGCGCCGATGCCCTGAATCCGATGGCCGCCCGGCGCCCCCCCCGAGAGCACGGGGCTCTCGGCGGGCTCAACGGCGATGACCCTCAGCGCGGGGTTGTGCGCCTTGAGCGCCTCACCCGTGCCCGTGATCGTCCCGCCCGTGCCGACCCCCGCCACCAAGACATCCACGATCCCCTCGGTGTCTTGCCAGATCTCCTCCGCCGTCGTCTCGCGGTGGATCTGCGGGTTGGCCGGGTTGTCAAACTGGCGCAGCAAGTAGGCCCCCTCCAGGCTCGCCCCCAGGCGCTCCGCCTCGGCCACCGCGCCCTTCATGCCCCCCGCCGCCGGGGTCAAGGCCAGCGTCGCGCCGTAGGCCTTGAGCACCGCTCGCCGCTCTAAGGACATGCTCTCAGGCATGGTCAGGATGAGCTTGTAGCCGCGCGCGGCGGCGATCATGGCCAAGCCAATCCCCGTGTTGCCCGAGGTCGCCTCCACCAAGGTGCTCTCCCCCGGCTTGATCAGCCCCGCGCGCTCAGCGGCGTTGATCATGCCCAGGGCCAGGCGATCCTTGACGCTGCTGGCCGGGTTAAAGCTCTCCAGCTTGGCGACGATCTCGCCCGGCAGCCCCTCGGCGAGGCGGTTGATGCGCACCAGCGGGGTCCCCCCGATCAAGGCGGTGATGTCCTTCGCGATCGCCATCGTCTCTCTCCTGTTCGTGGAGGTTGAGACTCTCAAAAAGCGGGGCGGTTGCCAATGCCGATTCAATGGGTCGAGATTGTTGGTGGGTCGAGGTTAGGGCGCGGCGGGGGGGGCGTCTTCTTCGCTGGGGGCCGCGTCTACGCCGCCGTCGGGTGGGAGCTTCTCTTTGTAGCCAAACAAGGTCTTGGCGTTCTCCTCCTTGGTCAGCTCCACCACCAGCCGCTCATTGCGGTAGGTGTAGGCGCGCGTGTTGACGGTGATATAGCCATTGCGCTTGACCACGAGATCCAGCGGCCCGCTGTCCTTGGGCCACTGAAAGCGCAGCGGCGTCAGCCCAATATGCTGGCGGCCGTGATAGACGTGCGCCTTGACGTTGGGCGAGGCCTGCACCGTGATCTCCACCAACTCCCCCGTAAAGCCCTTCTTCTTGTACTCGATGAGCTTCGACGGCGCGGCCAGCGCGGCTAAGGCGTAGAGCCCTCCCAGGAGGGCGAGGATCAAGGTCCACCTCATTGCGTGTTCTCCAAGGTCGGCGTCCCCTCCGCCTCGTTGTCCTCTTCGCCTGGACGCTTGTGGGGATCGCTGTCGGGGTAAGCCTTGCCCGGGATCTTGATAAAGCCCTTGATGGGCTCCTGGGCCGTGCCTTTGATCTTGCCCTCAAAGACCTCCACAGGCAGCGGCGGCGTCAGCTTGAACTGGAAGCCTCGGGAGGGGAGGCGGATCTCATAGACTTGGTCTTTGTAGAGGAACTGACGGTGGTGGTTGATCATCTGCTCGCCCTCCACCGAGACGCCGCCGTGATGGCTGAGGATAAAGCCGTAGAGCCGCACCGCCTTGTGGTTCATCAGCCGGTGGCAGCCGTGAGAGAAGCGCCGCGAGCTGAGGATCGACATGTAATCGGAGGAGCCGTGGGCGCGGATGCCACGATCATGATCGCGCTCATCGTCGCGGGGGATGACAAAGTAGCCCGCCACCAGCCCATAGGCCGAGAGATAGCCCGGCCCCAGCTCATCATAGTTGACCACGCCCTGCGTCTTGCCGTTGACATAGCGGCGCTTGGCGAGGCTCTTAAGCGGGGTTGTCTTGGGTGGCACCCAGGTTGGACCGGCGATGATCTTACGAATCACCCTAGAACCTACATCTGAGCCCTTGTATTTAAAGTAAGTATAGCCATTTGGCGCTAATTCTTCGCGCCATCCGCCAATTGTGGTTTTAAAACGCACAAGTCGGATATTTTGGTCTAAATATCGCGTATAAAGCATTAACTTAGGCAAATTTCGCCGTGGCTGGTTCAACTCTTTGCCATTTTCATCCCAAGGGGCATCATACCAGACATCTCCTCGGTCAACATGGATAAATAATGGCATCTTCTTCGAGTAGTATTCGGGGAGGGCTGGGAGCTTTACGCCGATCTGGAGGTGCTCAAAGGCCGCGTCATCATAGCGCTTGAAGAAGGCCAGCGCCTTTTGCGGCGTGTCCATCTGGATGCTCGCCAGCGCCGCCTCGGTGAACTCCGTGACCAGATCACGCACCACATGCTCATGCCCGGCCTTGTCCTTCCACTTCACCTCCCCGGTGGTCCCGTCCTCCAAGATGCCCGTCGCCGCGATCACGCGCTCGGTGAAGGCGCGCTTGAATGACTCAAAGTTAAGATCGACGGGGGGGCGCGCCAGCCAACGCAGGGTCTTCTTTCGCAGGTTTGTGTGCTCATAGATCATGTGCTTGCGTTGGAAACGACGCACCGCGAGGCGCAGACCATGATCGAGCTTGCCGCTCTTATGGTGATATCGCTTGTGCAGGTGCCCATCACAGCTCATACGCGCCTCGACCTGGGTCAACACGCGCCCTTGCAAGGTTAAATCTTGATATTCATCCACGACTGAGGCGAGATCGGGCTTCTTGGCGATGAGGGCCTCGAAGCTCTTGACCTTGGCCTTCTTTTTCTCGGCGTCGAGCTGCTTCTTGAGCGCGCGCGCCGCCTTCTCTCGCTTGCGCAGCGTGCGCTCACGGTACTCAAAGCCCTTCATCTTGGCGATCAGCTCAAAGTCAACGCCTTCATAGCAGGTTTTGGCGTCATCCTCGACGAAGCGGGCGCGGATCACCGACATACTGGGCGGGATGCCGAAGACCTCAAGGTAGTTCTTCTCCCCCTCCTCCAAAGGCACGCCGTCGCTGTCGCAGTGATCATCGGCCAAGCAGCGATAGGTTGATTGATAGCGGTTCTGCTGTGGCGCGCCGTCCTCGTCCACCGCATCGCTAAAGGTGTGGAAGATGTACGGCGACCACGCATCGCTGAAGTCGATGAGGGTGTAGCCTGCGGCGCGCGCGGCGTCGATGTCTACGGCGCGCTCCTCGCCCTCGACGACGACGATCACGCGGCGCTCAGGGGGGAGATCCGCGCGGTGTCGCAGGGGATCCTCGGCGCGCTTGGCCGCCGCCTTGGCCGCAGGCTTCTTGCCCGTCGGCGCGGTGGAGTCGAGGGATGAGCCCTCGGCGCCAGGCGACCCCCCTTGGTCAGGCTGGGCGGCGGGCTCGCCGCTGCTTCGCCCAGCGCAGCCAATGAGGGTGGAGAGGAGGAGGAAGAGTACACGCATATTTCACCTGGAGACGCTCGCCGCGTCGAGGGCCGCCGGCCAGCGCTGCGCGCCGCCGCGCCCCGCCCAGTATTCATCCAAGAGCTGGATGAGCGCGGGCTGCACGGGGAGATCTTGTGAGGAGAGATCCACGGTCTGCTTGGGATCTGCTTGCATATCGTAGAGGCGATAGATGGGGGCGCGCCGACCTGGGATGTGGAGCAGCTTCCAGCGGCGCGTGCGCACCATGCGATCCTTGGTGCTCAACACCATGTCATGAAGCTCAGGGCGTAAGGTCATGTTATTGTTGAAATCTTTATCGACCTTAAGGGTGTCTTTCGCCCCAGATGAGTCCAAGATGTCCTCGCGCTCGGCCGCCGTTAAGTCCACCAGCGCCTTGCTCTTGGGGAAGAACATATAACAGGTCTCGGCGAAGATCGGGAGATCCAGATCCAACACATCCCCTCGGAGTAAGCCGCCAAGATCCACCCCGATCCAGCTGGGGTGCGGCGCCAGTTTGAGGAGCGAGGCGAAGGTCGGGGCGAGATCGACGCTGCGGGTCATGGCCTCCACCTTGGCGCCGCCCCGCGCCAGCCCAGGGACGCGGATAAAGAAGGGGATGCGCGTGCTCTGATCCCCACCAAAGAAGTTCGTGCCGTGCCCCAGCGTGCTGCCCGGATCATAGAGGTCCTCGCCATGATCCGTCGTCACCACGATCACCGTGCGCTCATAAAGATCACGGCGCTTTAGCTCCTCAATGACCATGCCCACATAATGATCAAACTCTGAAACGGTCCCATCATATAGGTTTTGGATATGCGCGATCGTCTCTGGCGGCAGGTCTGGCTTAAATCCGGTGGTGATTAAATCGTGTACAGTGACATCGATTTGATATTTGTGAATCCCTTTATAGTTAGGGTCAACATATTTTACGTTAAATGGATAGCTCGCTGTGTATGGTAGGTGTGTGCTGCTAAAAAATTGTAAACCAAAAAATGGTTTGTGATTATTGGTCGCGTTGTCAATCTGTCCCATCATTTTATCGACCATCGCGTTGGGTCTTAAATATTTTGTAATACGCTTGACTTCTGGCAGTAAAATTTCGCCAAGTGTGTTTGAAAAATATAAAGGGAAGATAATATGCGTCCAAATTGTGGCTTCCATAATAAATGCTTTAAAATTTTGCGTGTCACTTGCCAAATTGTGCTCAAATCCATGATCAACAAGCTTAAAATTATTGCCCGCCCAGTTTGAGACGACTGAAGTATAAAAGCCGTCTTTTTTTAACATTCTGGGCAATAGTCCTTCAATTTTTGAAGCAGCCTCAGCTTGTTTTTTGTTGATGTACATGTAGCGCACACCATGATCAGGCGGAAAACGGCTGCTCATGATGCTCATCCAGGACTCCAAGGTGCTGGCGGTGGAGACATGGAGGTTCTCAAGGGAGATCGCTTCACGGGCGAAGGCGTCGATGTTGGGGGTGATGTCTTGGCGGTGATAGCCATGGACGCCGACACGATCCCAACGCCAGCTGTCGCTGCCGATGATCAGCAGGTTCATCGGCCGCGCGCTGTCCTCGCCTTGGGGCGGGGTCGGCGGCGGGCTTGAGAGCCAACCCAGGCCAAGCAGGAGCGCGCCGGCGAGGGTCAAGAGGGCGAGCTTGCGCGGACCACGCGCCGCCCGCGTGGCCTTAAACCAGCGCCAACAATAGAAGATCGCGGCGAAGGCGGCGAAGGCCCAGAAGCCCAACGCCGCGCCGTCGAGGACACGCCAGCGATAGACCCAGTAGAGGTCCGCCTCCGGCGCGACCTTGGAGACGATCCGCGCGGTGCTGTCGAGCAGCCCAGGGCTCTTGCGGAAGAAGACGCCCAGCGAGAGGCCATAGAGGGCGCCAAGGCCCACGCCAGAGGTCAGCAGCACCCAGATCCAGCGCAGCCGACTGGGCCGCCAGCGCAGCCAACGCAGCGCAGGGTAGAGGATCAGCGCCCCGGCGAGGGCGACGATCAGGTAAGCAGGGATCACCCGCAGCTGGTAGGTGATGATCGTCAACAGGTACTCCTCCATCGCCAGCTGCGCGTAGTCGCTGCCTTGCCCGGCGGTGGTCTGGAGGAAGCCGTAGATGCTGGTGGCGAAGAGCCCCGCGCTGACGAGCAGCGAGGCGAGGGCGATCTCTTTAAAGCGAAGGCGCTGTTTCTCTCTCATGACCCTCTGGCTTGGGGAGCGGCGGACAAAGCCGCCAGGGAACCACCCCGCCTTGAGGGGGTCAAGCCCTTCGGCGGCGGGGCGGGGGATCGACCTCATCGCGCCGCGCTCGAAGGCGCGCCTGGATGGGCGAGGTGGGGGGCTGGGCTCAGGGCTTGTTGAGCATGGCCTCGGCGTAGGCGCGGTCGCTGGCGATGCGCTCGACGCGCTCGTCGGTGAGGAAGACCTCCTCGGCGATCTCCCGATCCGCGTCCTTGAGTATCCGCCGCGCGGCGTCCACGTCCACGCGCTGAGGCGTGACCGCCTCCTCGGCCAAGACCAAGATCCCATCAGGGCGGACCTCGGCGATGCCGCCACGGATAAAGAGCACGCCCGCTTGGGCGCCCTCGTAGCGCAGCGCGCCGCCTCGAAGCCGGATCAAGGCGGGGCGGTGATCGGTGAGCACCGAGAACTCACCCAGCGCGCCAGGCGCGATGACCGCCTCCGCGCTGACCTTGAGCACGGGGCCGATCGGGGTGACGACTTCGAGTTGAACGCTCATCGGCCTCAGCCTTCCGCCTCAAGCGCTTTGGCCTTCTCAAGCACGCTGTCGAGGTTGCCCACCATGTAGAAGGCCTGCTCGGGCAGGTGATCCACCTCGCCGTCGATGATCGCCTTGAAGCCCTTGATGGAGTCCTCAAGCTTGACGTAGACGCCCGGGCGCCCCGTAAAGGTCTCGGCGACGTGGAAGGGCTGGGAGAGGAACTTTTGGATCTTACGCGCGCGGGCGACGACGAGCTTGTCCTCATCGGACAGCTCGTCCATGCCCAAGATGGCGATGATGTCCTGGAGATCCTTGTAGCGCTGAAGCACGCGCTGGACCTCGCGGGCCACGGCGTAGTGATCGTCGCCGACGACCATCGGGTCCAACAGGCGGCTCGTGGAGTCCAGCGGGTCCACGGCGGGGTAGATGCCCATCTCCGAGATCTTGCGGTTAAGCACGGTGGTGGCGTCGAGGTGGGCGAAGGCCGTCGCTGGCGCCGGGTCGGTGAGATCGTCGGCGGGGACGTAGATGGCCTGCACCGAGGTGATCGAGCCGTCCTTGGTGGAGGTGATGCGCTCTTGCAGCGCGCCCATCTCCGTCGCCAGCGTGGGCTGGTAGCCCACGGCGCTGGGGATGCGGCCCAGGAGCGCGGAGACCTCGGAGCCCGCCTGCGTGAAGCGGAAGATGTTGTCCACGAACAGCAGCGTGTCCATCTTCTTCTCGTCGCGGAAGTACTCGGCGACGGTCAGCGCGGAGAGGCCGACGCGGGCGCGGGCCCCCGGCGGCTCGTTCATCTGGCCGTAGACCAAGGCCACCTTGGACTTGGTGAGGTCGTCGAGGTTGATGACGCCTGTCTCGACCATCTCCCAGAAGAGGTCGTTGCCCTCGCGCGTGCGCTCGCCGACGCCAGCGAACACGGACAAGCCGCCGCCCTTGATGGCGACGTTGTTGATCAGCTCCATGATCAAGACGGTCTTGCCGACGCCCGCGCCACCGAAGAGGCCGATCTTGCCGCCACGGGCGTAGGGCGCCAGGAGATCGACGACCTTGATCCCCGTCTCAAATGTCTCGATCTTGTCGCTCTGATCCTCCAACGCGGGGGGATCGCGGTGGATGGGCCACAGCGCCTCGCCCTCAACCGGGCCACGCTCATCGACGGGCTCGCCGACGACGTTCATGATCCGCCCCAGCGTGGCCTCGCCCACCGGCATGGAGATCGGCGCGCCGGTGTTCTTCACCGACATGCCCCGCACGAGGCCGTCGGTGGAGTCCATGGCCACGGCGCGGACGATGCCCTCGCCGAGGTGCTGGGCGATCTCTAGGACGAGGTTCCACTCTTTGTCGTTGATGGCGGGGTTGGAGACCCGCAGCGCGGTGTTGATCTCTGGGAGGTCCGTGTCCGCGAAGTGGACATCGACGACCGGCCCAAGGACCTGGGAGATGCGGCCAAGCTGCTCGCTCATGCTAACTCCAGTTCTCATGCCAGGCGCGGCCCGGCCAGTTCATTCTTTGAGCGCCTCTTAATGTAAGCGCCTCTTACTTAAGCGCCTCCGCGCCGCCAATAATCTCCATCAGCTCCTTGGTGATGGCGGCCTGGCGGGCGCGGTTCATTTGCAGCGTGAGGCTCGAGATCATGTCGGCGGCGTTGTCCGTCGCTGAGTTCATGGCGTTCATCCGCGCGGCGTGCTCGCCGGCGATGGACTCCAAGATCGAGCGCCTCACCTGCACCTCGACGTAGCGCGGCACGACGTAGCCCAAGAGCGTGGCGGCGTCCGGCTCGAAGATGACGTCCGTCAGCTCGCCCTCGCCCTCGCCCTCCGCGCTGATGGGCAAGAGCAGGCGGCTTGTCGGGATCTGGGTGATGGCGTTCTTGAACTCATTGAGCACCACGTGGACCTCGTCAAGCTCGCCCTTGAGGAAGCCCTCAGAGAGCGCGTCGGTCACGGCGCGGATCGTCTCGGTGTCGGTGGCGGCCATGATGTCGCCGAAGGTGGCGCCGATGGCGTAGCCCTGCTTGGCGGCGAACCGCTCGGCGCGGCGCCCCAGCGGGTAGATCACCACCCGCTTGCCCTCGGCGCGCAGCGCCTCGACGCGCTGGCTGGCGAGCTTGAGCAGGTTGCTGTTGAAGCCACCACACATCCCGCGGTCGCTGGTGAGCACCAGCAAGGCCACGGCCTTGACCTCGGCCCGCGCGTCGAGGAGCGGGTGGAGCGCCTCGCCCTCGGCCTGAGGCTGCCCCAGCGCGCCGAGCAGCTGACGGTACTTCTCAGCGAAGGGGCGCAGCGACTCGATGGCCTGCTGCGCGCGGCGGAGCTTGGCCGCTGAGACCAGCTTCATCGCGCGGGTGATCTTCTGGGTGTTCCTCACCGACGCGATGCGCTTGCGGATATCCTTTAGGCTGGGCATGGCCCCTCTCGCGGCGTCTTACGGGGTGAAGGTGTCGTTGAAGGCTTGGATGGCCTCGCGCAGCTTGGCCTCGAGCGCGTCGTCGATCTTGCCAACCTCGACGATCTGCTTGAGCACGTCGCTGTGCTGGGTCCCAAAGCGCGACAGCAGCTGGGCTTGATAGGCGCCCAGCGCGCTGACCGGCAGGTGATCGACGTAGCCCTTGGTGGCGGCGAAGATGACCAGCGTCTGCTGCACCGCCGAGAGCGGCTTGTACTGCGGCTGCTTAAGGATCTCCACCAGCCGCTCACCCCGCGCCAGCTGCTTCTGCGTGCTGGGATCGAGGTCCGAGGCGAACTGAGCGAAGGCCTGCATCTCGCGGTACTGGGCCAGGTCGGTGCGCAGCGTGCCGGCGACCTGCTTCATGTACTTGGTCTGGGCCGCGCCGCCGACGCGAGAGACCGAGAGGCCGACGTTGATCGCGGGGCGGATGCCCGAGAAGAACAGGTCGCTCTCCAAGAAGATCTGACCGTCGGTGATCGAGATGACGTTCGTCGGGATGTAGGCCGACACGTCGCCCGCCTGCGTCTCGATGATCGGCAGCGCCGTGAGGCTGCCGCCGCCGTGCTCATCGTTGAGCTTGGCGGCGCGCTCCAGCAGGCGGCTGTGGAGGTAGAAGACGTCACCGGGGTACGCCTCGCGGCCCGGCGGACGGCGCAGCAGCAAGGACATCTGGCGATAAGCCACTGCTTGTTTGCTCAGGTCATCATAGACGATCAGGGCGTGCTTTCCGTTGTCGCGGTAGTACTCCCCCATCGTGCAGCCCGTGAAGGGCGCCAGGAACTGCAAGGGCGCGAGATCTGAGGCGTTGGCGGCGACGACCGTGGTGTAGTCCATGGCGCCGTGGGCCTTGAGCTTGGCGACGACCTGGGCGACGGTGCTCTGCTTCTGGCCGATGGCCACATAGATGCAGTGAACGTCCGTCTCTTTTTGGTTGATGATCGTGTCGAGCGCCACGGCGGTCTTGCCGGTCTGGCGGTCGCCGATGATCAGCTCGCGCTGCCCGCGGCCAATGGGCACCATCGCGTCGATGGCCTTCAAGCCCGTCTGCATCGGCTCATTGACCGACTTACGCGGCATGATCCCAGGGGCCTTGATCTCCACCTTGCGGCGCTCGGTGGCCTCGATGGGGCCGAGCCCGTCGATGGGGTTGCCCAAGGCATCGACGACGCGCCCCTGGAGGGCCTCGCCCACGGGGACATCGACGATGCGGCCCGTCAGGCGGACCTCGTCGCCCTCTTTGATGAGGTGCGCGGCGCCCAAGAGGGCCGCCCCCACGTTGTCCTCTTCGAGGTTGAGCACCATCCCACGCACACCGTGGGGGAACTCCAGTAGCTCGCCGGCCATGGCCTTCTCAAGACCATAAATCCGCGCGATGCCGTCCCCCGCTGAGAGGACAGTCCCGGTCTCGCTGACCTCGACGTGCTTGTCGTAGTCTTCGATCTGTTGCCGGATGATCCGGCTGATCTCTTCGACCTTGATCTGCATCGGTCGCACTCCGTACGGCCGCGGCCGCGGCCTCGTTTGGCTAACGGCTCGTTCTTAGTTGACGCTGCTGAGTTGACGCTTCAGGTTGTTGAGCTGGGCGCGCAGGCTCCCGTCATAGACCCGATCCCCGACGCGGGCGATGAGCCCACCCAAGATCTCTGGATCGACGCGCTGCTCTAGGCTCACCTCGCGGTCGGTCTGCTGGCTGAGGGCCGCGCTGAGGCGGCCCAGCTGGGCGTCGTTGAGCGCCCGCGCGGTGGTGATCTTGGCCCGCACCTGCCCTGCCTGCTCATCGGCGAGGGTTTGGTAGGCGGCGGCGATCTCTGGCAGGTACTTGACCCGATTTCGATCCGCCAAGAGGGAGACGAAGCTCCGCGTGATGGGGCTGACGCCCTCGATCAGCGTGGAGAGCACGCGCTTGCGCGCCTGCGTGTTGAACTTGGGGTTGCGCAAAAGCTCGCGCAGCTCGGGGGCCTCAAACAGCCCCGCCAGCCCCGCCAGCTCTTCGCCGAGCCGCGCCACCTCGGCGCGATCGATCCCGATCTCTAAGAAGGCCCTCGCGTATCGTTGGGCCACGGTAGACGCGCGCATGCTTCCTCTTATCTTTGCGGGAGGGCTTCAAGGTCGGTGAGGTACTCATCGACCAAGCGGGCGTGATCGGCGTCGCTCATCTGCGCGCGTAGGGCGCCCTCGGCGGCCTCGATGGCCTGGTTGACGATCTGGGCCTCTAGGCGCGCCTTGGCGCGGGCGATCTCATTGTCGGCCAAGCGCTTGGCCTCAAGGCGGATGCGGTTGGCGTCGGCGACGCCCTCTTTGATCAAGCGCGCCTTCTCCACCTCAGCCTCCGCGCGCTGCTGAGCGAGGATGGCCTCGCCCTCCGCTTGGAGCTGCGCCAGCTTGGCCTCATAGCGCTTGAGCATGGCCTCGGCCTCTTCATGGAGCCGATGCGCCTCATTGATCTCCTGGCTGACGCTCGCCGCTTGCCCCTTGAGGTGCTTGGCCAAGGGCTTGCGCGCGAAGAAGTAGATGAGCAGCAGGAGGGCGGCGAGGTTGAGGGCGTGGTAGCCCAGCGTCGCCCAGCTGATCATCGCGCCACCTGCGGCGTGGGCGGGGGCGGCGAGCAGGAGCAGCGGCAGCGCCTTACGCATCAGACACCTCCCGACCCAGGGCCTTGCTGAGGATGACCCCAGACAGCGCCTCGACCTGCGTCGAGAGCGCCGCGTAAGCGACCTCAAGCTGGGCCTCCAGGTCGCGGCGTGTGCCCTCGATCACCTCGCTGGCCTCGGCGCGGGCGGCCTCAACCAGCTCGACCTTGGCCTCAACCGCCTCGGCGCGCAGGGTGTAGCGCGCCGCAGCGGCCTTGGCCCTCGCGCTGGCGAGCCCCTCAGCGTACTCCGCGCTCAACGCCTCGGCCTTGGCCTGGATCTCCAGGGCCTTGGCGCGGGTCTGCGTGGTCTGGGCCTCCCGCTTGGCGAGCGTGTCAAGGAAGGGCGTGAAGACGAGCTTGTTCAGCAGCGACATCAGCCCCAATATGACGGCGATTTGGATGAAGAACGTAGCGTCGAGGTCAATGACCACCGACCCCATCGACGCTATCCCAAGCTGAAGGGGATCCATGTTAAGAGTGGGCTCCACAGCGCAAATGAACGCGGGAAGCTATCACCCTGCTCTGATGACGTCAAGGGTCGCGCGCGCTGGCGATGTCAAGTTGTTTTATCCTGAGAGCCCGCGCGGTGTTACGGATCACATCCGGATGCTTTCGAGCAAGAGCAAATGGTCTTGGGTAGAGTCATCGGGGCTGGATCAAACTCGCGCTAGCGATGAAGAGGCTTATTTGACACCCCATGCGCACCATCACGACGATCTAAACGCTCGGCGGGGCTCGCCTGCGGCGCGGGCTTCGTGGATATGGCGTTGCCGCTACGAATCTGAATGGAAGGGCTGAGCTTCTCTCGATAATCCGCGCCATTGACCTCGACCCAGCGGCACATCTCCTTGAGGCGGGAGAGGATGCGCTGCCCGACGTGCGTGACCAAGGCATCTTGGCCCTCGGTCTTCGTCGGATCATAGTTGGTTGTGAAGAGCGTCGTGCGCTCCGTGTTGTAACGCTTGCTGATCAGCTCATCAAGGACGCTCATCTCCCAGTCCGTGCCCCGCCCCTTGCCCAGCTCGTCGATGGCCAAGACCGGGACCTCCACCAGCGGGGTGATCAGATCTTGGCCGCGGCTGCGATCACCAAAGCTGGCCTTCATATCAGAGAGCAGGTGGACGAACTCCACGAAGCGGATCGGGCGGGCGCGCTCAAGGACCAGGCGGCGGATGGCCGCCACCATCAGGTGCGTCTTGCCGGTCCCCGAGTTTCCATAGAGCAAGAGCCCCTGTTGATTCTTATCAAAGTTAAGACAGAAGTGGTTTGTATGGCCCCACGCGGATTGAATCTTCTTCTGTGAGGTGTCAATTTCAAAAGATTCAAAGGTTCGATCAGCGTATAGGGCGGGGATCTGCGCGCCATTAAAAAATGTAATGCGTTTGGTGTCTCGTAGGCATACACACGGCTTCGCGAAGCGATAACCGCGCTCATCGCGCTCGTAAACATAGCCATCACCGTTGCAATGCTGGCAACGCGCGACGCATTCGCAGGCGCGCGCGATGGCGAATGGCCCCTCAGCCCGGATGGTGAGCCCCTTATCACCACAAAGTGGGCACGGCATCAGATGTCTCCGTAGTCGATGAACTCTGGGATTTGAAGGTGCGTGCGCACCGCCTTTCGCAGGAAGGCCCGCCGCGTCCGGGCGAAGTCCTCTGGGCGAACGAGGGGCCGCTCAGGCGCCAGGCGGGCGTCCACGTCGCGCTCTAAGGCCAGCCGCTCCGCCTCGGGCAAGCGACCCAAGACCCGATCGCTGATCTCATCACCCAGGGCGCACAGCGCGCCGATGGGATCAAGCTCCTCGCCTGAGATGATCCGCGCCTGAAGCGCCTGGACCAAGGCCGCGGCGCCGGCGAAGATCTGGCTCACCCTCGGGGTCGGCGGCGCGGCGAGCACCCGCAGCAGCGCCTCCAGCGGCACACTGTCGGGGGGTCTTGGGGTGCTCGGGGCGTGGCTGCGCCCCACGTTGAGCTTCTGCCAGCGCAGGATCTCCTCCTCGACGGCCTCACGGGCATAGGCGAGGTTGCTGACCCGGCGAGGGGCGCTGTCGAAGGCGCGGCGGATCCCCTCGACGATCACCGAGGCAGGCGCGCCTGTGCGATACCAGCGCGCGATCCACTCCAGATCATGGGAGGAGATATGCACGCCGCGTTGACGTCGGGCGAGGTAAGCCTCTTGAACCACCTCGAGGAATGCGGCGTCCATCGCGATCAGATATCGAGGTTCTTCACATTGAGGGCGTTGTCTTCGATAAAGCGCCGACGTGGCTCCACATTGTCGCCCATCAGCACCGTAAAGATCTCATCCGCCTCCTCGATGTCATCGGCGTTGACCTGTAAGAGCGTGCGCGAGGTGGGATCCATCGTCGTCTCCCACAGTTGCTCTGGGTTCATCTCACCCAAGCCCTTATATCGCTGAATATCAACGCCCTTGCGGCCACGAACCAGGAGCGTCTCCAGCAGCATACGGCGATCTTCAACCTCAATCTGCTCGCGATCTTCGCGCAGGGTATAAGGGGGCCGTCCCAGCGACTCAAGCTGCTCATGGATGTTGCGCGCCTGCTGGAAGTGGCGGTTCTCAAAGAGGTTGCGGTCCAGCACGGTACACACCTCGGAGCCCTGCGGCCCCGAATAGACGAGCAGACGCCAGGTGAAGGCCAGGGGCGCGGGCCCCTCCTCCTCATCATCCTCGACCACGCGCTCAATGACGTGCTTGACCTTGACCCACTCCAAGCGCAGCTCCCCCAGGCCGCTGATGTGACCCGCGAAGGTCGCCTCAAAGGCCTTGGCCGCCTCTTGATCGGCGAAGCTCTCCTTGGAGACGCCCGCCGCGATCGCCGCCTCGATGACCCGCGCGTCGCCCTTGCGCTGCACCTGATCCGTCTCCTTAAAGAGACGGCTGAGCTGGATGAGGTGATGCTTAAAGGCCGGGCCCTCGATGATCTGATCCCCGCCCAAGTCCAACACCGCGCTCTTGGTCGCGGCGTCAAAGAGATAGGCGTCCAAAGCCGCCTCATTCTTGAGATAGCGGATCGTCTTGCCCTTCTTGGCCCTAAAGAGCGGTGGCTGAGCGATATAAAGATGCCCGCGCTGGATCACCTCGTACATCTGACGATAAAAGAACGTCAATAACAACGTACGAATGTGAGAACCGTCCACATCCGCGTCTGTCATAATGATGATCTTGTGATAGCGCAGCTTATTGATATCAAAGTTATCTACACCGATGCCTGTACCCAACGCGGTGATCAAAGTGATGATCTCTTGGCTGGTGAGCATCTTATCTAGGCGCGCCTTCTCCACGTTGAGGATCTTACCGCGCAGCGGCAAGATGGCCTGCGTGGCGCGATCACGGCCCTGCTTGGCCGAGCCACCCGCCGAGTCACCCTCGACCAAGAACAGCTCGGCGCGGCTGGGATCCTTCTCTTGGCAGTCCGCCAGCTTGCCCGGCAGCGCGGCGGAGTCCAAGGCGCCCTTACGGCGGACCAGCTCGCGGGCACGGCGGGCGGCGTCGCGGGCGCGCGCCGCGCCGAGGGCCTTCTGCACGACCGTCTTGGCCGCGTTGGGGTTCTCCAAGAACCACGTCTGAAGCTGCTCCGACAGCTCGCTCTGCACCACGGGCTTGACCTCGGAGGAGACCAGCTTCTCCTTGGTCTGGCTATTGAACTTGGGGTCGGGGACCTTGACTGAGATCACCGCCGTGAGGCCTTCACGGACATCATCACCAGAGAACGTGCTCTTTGAGCCTTTAAGCAAGTTCTCTTTGGTCGCATAGTTATTGACAGTGCGGGTCAGCGCGTCACGAAAACCAGAGAGGTGCGTTCCCCCATCACGATTGCGAATGTTATTCGTAAAACAATAGATATTCTCTTGATAGGCGTCGCTCCACTGCATGGCGATCTCTACGCCGATGCCATCTCGCTCCGTCTGAAAATAAATTGGATCAGGATAAAGCGGCGTCTTATTGCGGTTAAGGTGGACGACAAAAGCGCCTAAGCCGCCATCATACTTAAACTTTGTGGTGCGTCCTTCGCCGCGATCATCTCGCAGGATGATCTCCACCCCGCTGTTGAGGAAAGCCAGCTCACGCAGCCGCGACTCTAAAATTTGAAAGACAAACTCATTGTTTTCTTTGAAGATCTCATAGTCGGGCGTAAAGCGGATGCGTGTGCCCGTGCGCTTGCTCTCGCTAACGATCTCAATGTCTGCATCGGGCACACCTTGGCGATAGATCTGTCGATAAATACTGCCCTCACGGCGAATCTCCAGCTCTAAGTAGCCAGAGAGGGCGTTGACGCAGGAGATCCCCACGCCGTGGAGGCCGCCGGAGACCTTGTACGAGTTATCATCAAACTTACCGCCCGCGTGAAGGACGGTCATGATCACCTCTGCCGCGCTGCGCCCTTGCTCAGCGTGGATACCCACGGGGATGCCACGGCCATTGTCCTCGACCGTGCAGCTGCCGTCGGTGTGCAAGATCACCAAGACGCGATCGCAGTAGCCGGCGAGGGCCTCGTCGATGGCGTTGTCCACCGCCTCATAGATCAGCTGGTGGAGCCCGGTGCCATCATTGGGGTCGCCGATGTACATCCCAGGCCGCAGCCGCACGGCCTCCAGCCCCTCCAAGACGCGGATATTATTCTCATCATATGTGGGTCGATTAAGGGGCGGGGTCGGGTTCGAGTTCATGGGCGCCTCTCTGGAAATATGTATCGTAAAAGTATCACAGTGGCCCAAAAATTTACAGCGCTGAGAGGGCCGTGAGATGAGTTTTTTTTGAGAGGACCGGGGGGGCAGTAGGGGGGCTTTAAAGAGGGGGGGAGTTCGGCGAAGTTTGGGCCTATTCGCTCAGGCGGGCTCGATAAACAGAATTCGAGACTCCGGTTGACCTTCACTGTGGGTGGCGATCTCCTTGTCCTCGGAGATGACGCCATGCACGAGCCGACGTTCAGCGGGGTTGAGGCCCGCCAAGACCCCCCTGCGCCCCGTGATCTTGACGTTGGCGGCGACGTCCAGCGCCACCGTCTCCAGCAGGGCCTCACGCAAGAGGTAGCGGCCCTCTAGATCAAGGGCGCTGCGCACCCGCTCCCCCGCCGCTTGGCTGAGGGCTTGCCCCAAGAGAGTGCCCAGCGCGGACATCACGTCGGCGCGGCGCTTGAGGGTGATGACGTCCCCGCGCAGCTCAAAGACATAACCGCCGCGCTGATCGGCGTCGCCTTTGACCTGAATCGCGAGGTTCATGCGCTGGAAGAGGCCACGGAGGAACCCCTCTCCCACATGGATGAGCTCTTGAGGGTTCACGCTTTGGCTCCTTGAGGTTGGGCTTTTTGCATCAATACATACTGTTGGGCGATGCCCAGGACCGTGTTGACCGCGATATAGAGGACCAGCCCGCTGGGGAGGAAGAGCATCATCCCGGTAAACATGATGGGCATAAACCACATCATGATTTTTTGCTGCATCTCATCTCCCGTGCTCGGGTTCATGCGTGTTTGCAGGAACATGAGCACGCCGAGGAGCAGCGGGGTGACATAGTATGGGTCCATCTGTGATAAATCTTTGATCCAAAAGATAAAATCGGCTTGATAAAGCTCAACTGCGGAGTAAATGGTGCGATATAAAGCAAAGTAGATGGGCATCATCAAGATCAAGGGCAAGCAGCCAGCCAAGGGATTGATGTTGTGTTTCTTGTAGAGAACCATCATCTCCTGTTGGAGCTTGACTTTATCTTCTTTATATTTCGCTTGAAGCGCCTTCATCTCGGGCTGAACGACCTTCATCCCCGCCATTGACTTATATTGTTTATGCGTCAATGGGAAAGTCAGCAGCTTGACAAACAGGGTCAAGAGGATGATCGCCAAGCCCCAGTTGCCGCCAAAGTCATAGAAGACACGCATCAGCCAGAGCATGGGCTCGCAGATCACCGCGAAGAAGCCAAAATCAATGGCGTTATCGAGCGTGGGGTAGACGCTGCGCAGCCGATCAAGCTTCTTGGGGCCTGCGTACCAGGTGTATTGGCGCTCAACGATATCGCCCGGCTTCAACTCGCCGCCTTTGAGATCCATCCGCGTCGTCAGGAGCGTCAGGCCACGAGGCAGCGCGGCGGGGTCCACCCCCGCTTGGCGCGGATCAAGGAAGAACTCGCAGCCCTCGGCCTCGCCCTCAATGGGCGCAAACGCGGACATAAAGTAGCGGTTGTCCACGCCCACCCAGGTGACCTTATCCGTAAAGCGCGTGGGATCATCATCATCCTTGAGGTTCTCCTCGATGCTGGAGACCTGCTCGCGCTCAAAGGCCTCGCCGTGGTGACAGAGGGCCTCATAGAGGTGGATGGGCGGCATAAACATCATGCCCCCCGAGGCCTCCTCTTCGCTCTGCGCGGCGCTGAGTCGCGCGCTGAGGTCAAAGGGGACGCCGCGCCCGGTGGGGTTCTCAAGTTTTAACTTAAG
The DNA here is from genome assembly GCA_018813065.1 of Myxococcota bacterium. Lineage (GTDB taxonomy): Bacteria > Myxococcota_A > Bradymonadia > UBA7976 > UBA1532 > JAHJCH01. Next base: position 24,700 of record JAHJCH010000284.1, on the reverse strand, counting down.
CTGAACGGTGTAATTGTCAGGGTTAAGCGTGTAACTGCGCTCAACGTGGATGCCTGTGCGCGGATCTCGATACTTGAGGGTCGCCGTGGTCTTTGTCTTCTCGGCCACGGTGTAGGCGCCCTGCGCGGCTTGGCCGTCAAGGCTTAAGTCCAGCTTGGGCGGCATGAAGAAGCCCTTATTGGGGTCCGCCGCCGCGCTAAAGGGCTTAATAAAGTTGAATGGCTGATCTTCGCTGCCCTCGCGCTTGAGCCGATACTGGGCTTCGTTGATCGACCACGCCTCGATCTGACCATCGTCGTTGGTGAGGCTCAGGCCGTGGAGATCCTCTTTGTTCAGCTCCGCCAAGATCTCACGCTCGAAGGCTTGAGCGGGCAGGGGGGGCTCGACGCGGGGCGGGGCGAAGAGGCGCGCGATGGGGCCCGCCTCCGCCGCGCCTTGATGAGCCGCTGGTGCGTCGCGCCGAGCCGCCTCGCTCACCGCAGGCTGCGTCGTCGGCGGCGGCGGCGGGAAGAGGAACTGCCAAGCCATCAAGATGACGGCGGAGGCGGCCACGGCATAGAAAAGACGCTGCTGATCAAAGGCGTCTTGGGGCTTATTGGGGGTCATGGGAGATCCACAGGGTCATAGCCGCCGGGGTGCCACGGGTGACACCGCCCGAGGCGCCAGAGTGTACGACGCAGCCCGCCCCAAAAGCCGTGCAGCTCAAAGGCGGTGATCGCGTAGTTTGAGCAGGTCGGGGTGAAGCGACAGCTTGGCGGGAGCCAGGGGGAGATGGCCGCTTGGTAGAAGCGCACCAGCCCAATCATCACGCTCTTCATTGAGGTCTACGTTTGCGCTGGGGCCTTCGTGGGGCGGCGGGGCCTGAGCGTGGCTGAGGCGCGTTGAGGGTGCTCAGCACGCTCAGCAGCTCCTGTGTCACCTGCGCGAATGTCGGCGCAGGGCGATCAGCGCGGACCACAAAGACCACGTCGAATCCTTTCGGGCGGCTGGGCGCGTTGCGACGAAAGGCCTCGCGCAGGAGGCGCTTCCAGCGGTTGCGGCGCACGGCGTTGCCGACCTTGCGGCTCGTCGTTACGCCCAAGCGCGTGGCGCGCCCCCGGTTGGGGCGCGCGTAGACGGTGAAGCTCGGCGTCCCGATGCGACGTCCGCTGCGCTGCACCCGGATATACTCCCGGCGCCGTCGAATGCGGAGGCGCTTCGGGAAGCCCTCGGTCACTTCTGGTAGGTCGACACCGTCAGGCGCTTACGCCCCTTTTGGCGGCGGCGCTTGAGGACGGCGCGGCCGGCCTTGGTGCTCATACGCTCGCGAAAACCGTGGGTGCGGCGACGGGATACTTTGCTGGGCTGAAATGTGCGCTTGGACATCGTAAGATCTCTCTTAACCCTGATAAATTGGCGCGGTAATTGACCACGACCATTCTCTATTGTCAACGGAGATTTATCACCCGCGCCACCAAGCCGCGCTCGACGCGCCTTCACAACGTGCTAGGGCCTTGACCTAAATTCGTGTAAATAAGCCCTCCAATCCTAAGGGGGGCTCTGTGGAGTCGATCTGGACACAAGCCGTAGACGTGATCCGCTCCCGCGTCAGCGAGGAGATCTTCGAGACGTACTTCGCCCCCCTCCGCTTCCTCTCAGGTGACGAGACCCAGATTAAGATCGCCGCCGTCGATCCGTTCTTTTGCTACTGGGTGCAAGAGCACTATAACGACCTGCTCCTCAACGCCGTCACGCAAGCGGCGGGGCGCCCCCTTGAGGTGATCTTAGACACAGAGGCCATCGAGCCCGAGGCCCTCCTTACGCGCGCGTCGCTGAGCGAGGGCGGCGATGAGGACATCAAGGATGAGCTGTTGGGATCGAGCTTTACGCTCAACCCACACTACACCTTTGAGAACTTCGTCCTCGGCCCCAATAACGAGATGGCCCACGCCATGAGCGCCGCCGTGGCGCGCGAGCCCGCCGAGGCCTTCAACCCCCTCTTCATCTACGGCGGCACGGGGCTGGGTAAGACCCACCTCCTCCACGCCATCGCCCACCGCATCCTGGCGGCCAACCCCGAGGCGCGCATCGTCTACATCAGCGCCGAGGAGTTTATGAACCAGATGATCCGCGTGCTGACACAGAAGAGCGCGCGGGGCATGGAGCACTTTCGCGCGCGTTACCGTGAGTCCTGTGATGTGCTCTTGATGGATGACATCCACATCCTGGAGGGCAAGGATCGCAGCCAGGAGGAGTTCTTCCACACCTTCAACGCGCTGCACTCGGCGCAGAAGCAGATCGTGCTCACCAGCGATCGCACCCCCAAGGAGTTCCAAGACCTCTCCGATCGCCTCCGCTCGCGCTTCACCTGGGGGATGCTCACCGACATCAAGCCGCCGTTGTTTGAGACGCGGGTGGCGATCCTCCAGCGCAAGGCCATCCAAGAGGACGCGCGGATGCCCATGGAGGTGCTCCACTACATCGCCCGGACCGTCTCGGCCAATGTGCGCGAGCTGGAGGGCGCCCTGACCCGCCTCTTGGCCTTCGCCAGCATCCGCAAGCGCCCCGTCACCGTCGAGTTCGCCGCCAGCGTGCTGGGTGAGGTGGTCGATGAGGCCCGCGTGGTCCGCGACATCACCGCCATTCAGCAGATGGTCGCCGAGCACTTCAACGTGCAGGTCAGTGATCTCTGCGGCGCGCGCCGCATGAAGGCCATCGCCCACCCCCGCGCCCTGGCGATGTACCTCTGCCGCACCCACACCCGCAGCTCCTTCCCGCAGATCGGCCGCGACTTCGGCGGGCGAGATCACAGCACGGTGATGGCCGCGGTCCGCCGCATCGCCCAGGAGCTTGAGAAGGACGAGGCCCTCAAGGCAGAGCTGACCAAGCTTGAGCGTAAGCTGCCCTGAGTCAGTCCACGCCCGCCGCCGCCAAGACCCGCACCCGCCCCACCCCCGCCCGCCGCAGCGCCTTGGACATCGCCCGCGCCGTCTCCCCCGTCGTCAGCACATCGTCGATGATCAGCGCGTCGTCGGGCAGCGGCCCCCGCGCCTCAAAGGCGCCGCGCACGTTCTCGCGGCGCTGCCCAGCGCGCAGCCCCGCTTGCGGGGGCGTGTGGCGCACCCGCAGCAGGCGCCCGCAGCGCACAGGCCGCCCCAGGGCGCGGCCCACGGCCTCCGCCAAGACCCTCGGCGGCGCGTAGCCTCGCTGGGCCAGCCGACGTGGGTGCAGGGGCGCAGGCAAGAGCACGCTGGGGGGGTCGCGCCAAAGCTCAGCGGGCAGCCAAGCGCCCATGTGCAGCCCCACCAGGGCGATCAGGCTTGGATCTCGCCCATATTTGCCGCGCCGCAGCGCCTCGCCGATCGGCCCCGCGTAGTCGAAGAGGCCGTAGGCGCGCTCAAAGGCAGGGGGATCGACGAGGCAGCGCCCGCAGCGGTGCAGGGGGCCACGCTGCGCCGCGTGGCAGGTGAGGCAGCGCGGGCCCTCGCGGGGCTCGATCAGCGTCAGGCAGGCGGCGCAGAAGCGCGGCTGGAGCTGGGCGGGCAAGGTGGCTTGAGGTGCGCGCGGCGACAGCGGGTGATCACAGCAAGCGCAGCGCGGCGGCCAGAGCGCGGCGGCGAGGTTGAGGATGAGATCGTTCATGCCCCGCTCCTCGGGCGAGGCGGAGGCGCGTCACGGCTGTTCGCCCTTTGGATCGGGCCGCAAGAGGCCGCGCAGCGTGCGGATGAGCTGCTGATCCGTAAAAGGCTTCTCTAAGATGGGCGTCCCCTCAGGGAAGCCGTACTGGCTGAGCGTCTCGCCGCTGTAACCCGACATCAACAAGACCGGGCACTCATTCCCCTGCGCGCGCAAATGTGAGATCACCTCCATCCCTGTGGAGTGCGTCAATATCGCGTCGATGATCAGCAGATCAAAGTGATGCGCGCGCGATGCGACCATCGCGCTCTCTAGGTCCTCCGCGCCGTGGGCATCAAAGCCCTTGGCGGCTAAGGCGCGCAGCACATAAGGGCGCACAAAGGGGTCATCCTCGACGACGAGGACACAGTGACCACGCCCGTTGAAGTCGCGCAGCTCAGGATCAAGGCGCACAGCGGGCACCTGAATCACAAACCGAGTGCCTTTGTCGATGTTCGTCGTAACAGAGATGCGACCGTTCGCAGATGAAACAAGCGTGGATATACAATGAAGCCCCATCCCTGTCCCTGAAGCCTTCGTTGTAAATTTGGGCTTAAAGATATGGGGCAAGATCTCAGGACGAATGCCAATCCCAGCATCTTTAACCGATAAAAATACCCAGTCTGTCTCTTGACGCGCTTCAATTTCAATTAAGCCACCATATGGCATAGCTTGCTTGGCGTTTAAAATAAGATTGAGTATAATTCTCTCGATTTGACCTCCTGGGAAACGAATTGTAGAGAGATTTTCTTGAACAAAAACTTTTAAGTCAAAACCAATCCCAAGGATCTTGCGCAACATATTTTGCGCCACTTTAAGTGTTTGATTTAAATCATAAAGTTGAGGTCCAGTGCCTTCACTCTTTGATATTTCACGAATCCATTTGACAATAGAGACAGACTCTTCTACGGATTTGGATATGACAGCCATATCGGCTGAGAGTTGTTGATTGTCAATCACCTCACCCTCATCTATATACGAATAAATACCAGAGAAGACAACAATAGGTGTAAGTTTATTATTTAATTCATGTATTGCATGATCGATTAAATCATATATTGACTTCCTTGTTTCATCTTCTATTTGATTTTTTTCTAGCTCTTTCTCATTTGTGACGTCAATCGCGCTCAAATAAATGCATGAGCCAAGAGGAACAGCTCTTAGATGATACCATCTCTTCTCTTTGGTGTTTTGTGTTGAAAATGTATCTTCTTTAACTTGTTTTTTCTCATAGCAGTCCAAAAGAAACATAAAAACATTGCTGTTGTCCGCCAACGTAGAGGCGTCGAGGAAGCGCGCGCCGGGGGCGTGCTCGACGGGGATCTTCAAGCACGCGCTGGCCTTACGGTTGGCGGAGAGGATGAGGAAGTCCGTGGGCGCCTCGCCTTCGCTCACGATTTGGAGCTTGAAGAGGGCAGAGGAGACGGCCTCCATCACGACCTCTGCGTCAGAGACACGCAGCGGGGAGAGGTTGACGATGACCTCGGCGGGCTCAAGGCCGGTGAAGTAGGCCGTGAGCCGACGGTGGATCAGCTCCACCGTCAGGCGCTCGCGTGCTCCGGTTAAGATCTCATAAAACGCGTTGACGCTGTGGGCGTCGGGGCTCTCAACGAGGAGGTAGGACATGAAGTTCTCGCCCACCTCAAGCGGGAGAGATCCATAGCGGTGAAGGATCACCCCATCTGAGCGGAGGAGGAGGAGGCTCTCTTGGGCTTGTTGGGGGTTGTTCACGAGCATCCCGTGTTGATTTAGACCCTGCGTTCGTCCTCTCGCCTCTTCGGCCCGGCGCCTCATCGACTAAAGGCTTACACACGTGAAAGCGCCCTCAGGGTGTGTAGTTTGATTTCTCCAAGACCCAATCACCGCCGCCCCAGTTGTCTTCATCGTAGCCCCAGCGCCCGGTCAGCACCTTGCCGCCCTGAGAGACGCGCCACCACGCCTTGCCTCGCATCCCCGCGATGGCCGCCACGGGGTTGCCAGGCTTGACCCAATCCACGTCAACCGTGTCGCCGCGGATATGCCCTTGGAAGGTGCCGTTGTGATCGGGCCCACGCGGATCTTCGTACTGACCCGTGATCTTGTCGCCCGTGTGGACGATCTGGGTGTCGCCGAACTGCGAGCAGTACCAACGCCCGCTGAGGTTCAGGTTGGCGATGGCAGGGCCAGGGGTTAGATCGGGGCGGTTGGGATCACCCCCACAGCCGAGGAGGGGGGCGGAGAGCAGCGAATAGACGAGGAGGCACGCGCGCATAAGCTGGCCCTGTGGTTGACGAGGGCCTCGGTATAACACAAAGCGGCGTGAGGGTTGGAGAGGGATCAGCGCGCGCGGCGGCGACGCAGGGGCAGGGCGAGCAAGGCCAGCAGGGCCAGGGCGGTCCAATCCGCGCCGCCGCCGCCGACCCGGCAGTGACAGCCATCATCGCTCAGCGCGCCGTTGCCGCCCGCGTCGGTGTCCCAGCCGCTGTCATAGTTGAGCGTCCCAGGCCCACCCGTGCCGCCCGCGTCGAGGCGCCCCTCGCCTGGGCGGCATTGGCCGTCGAGGCAGTATTGACCGTCAGGGCAATGATCCTCGGGGCAGACGCCATAGACGCACTGCACGCCATCAGGGCACTCATTGGCGATGCAGGGGTTGGCGCAGCCGCCGCAGACGCACAGCTGCCCCTCGGCGCAGAGATCGCCGTTGTCGATCTGCCCATCACAGTCATTGTCCAGCCCATCACAGATCTCCTGGCTGGGCCCGATGCCCCCCACGCACGCCCCCCAGTGGGCGTCTACGCAGGTCTGAAGGCCCTGGTCGCAGACGCCGAGGGCCTGGCCGCAGGGCTGGGTCTGGCCATCTTGGCACTCGCAGCCCTCATCGGTCTGACCATCACAGTTGTCATCAAAGCCGTTATTGCAGATCTCCCCGACGGGGCGACGGGCGTCGCACTCGCTCCAGATCCCCGAGCTACAGATCTCTTGGCCTGCGCCGCACTCTGACTGGCAGGCGCGAGAGAGACCCTCATCGATCTGCCCATCACAGTCATCGTCTTGGCCGTTGCAGGCCTCGGGGCTGCCAGCGGGCGCGTCGCACTCGCTCCAAGCGCCGCCGACGCAGCGGCGCGCGCCGCTGCCGCAGGTGGAGGTGCAGGCCTCCTCCATGCCATCGGTCTGACCATCACAGTCATTGTCCTCGCCGTCGCAGACCTCGGGCTGTGGCCCCCGGCCCCCCTCGCAGTCGCTCCAGGTGCCGTCCGCGCCGCAGGTCTGCTGCCCTGAGCGGCAGTAGCCGACGTCGTTGCCGCAAGGGCGCGTGTCACCTGCGGCGCAGTCGCAGCCCTCATCGATGTTGCTATCGCAGTTATTGTCTACGCCATCGCAGATCTCCGCGCTGGGCGTCGGCGCGTCACAGGTGCTCCAGCCGCCGTTGACGCAGCGCTCTTGACCTTGACCACAGGCCGTGGAGCAGGCGCGGCGCAGATCCTCATCGGCCTGACCATCACAGTCATCGTCGAGGCCGTTGCACTCCTCGGGGCGGGTGTCATCGGCGGAGCAGGCCATCCACTGCCCGTTGACGCAGGCGGAGGTCCCCGGCCCGCAGGCGCTCTGGCAGGCCTGCTCCATGCCATCGACGGTGCCGTCGCAGTCATTGTCCAGCCCGTCGCAGATCTCCTCGCTGATCTCCCAGACGATGTCATCGAGGAGGCCGCTCAGCTCGGCGTGGTTGTTCGCCTGGTAGTAGCAGAGATCACGGGCGGCGGCGTCCATCTGATCAGGGTTACAGCCAGGGCGATCCGTCCCCGCCGTGGTGGCCATGCGTTGGAGGGAGCGCACATCGACGCTGCCGCCGAAGCCCATCACATAGACCGTCACGCCCGCGTCACGCAGGGCTTGGACTTTTTCAAAGAGGGGCGCGGTGGCCGCCGCGCCGCAGGTGCCGCCGTCGCGGTAATCGCAGCACTGCCAGCCGTCAGTGACCAGCACCACGAAGTTGCGGCGCGTCGGCGTGCGCAGCGGGCCGTACTGAGAGGCGGCCTCAAGGGACTGCCAGGTGGGGGTGTAGCCGTGGCTGATGACGGCGGGCCAGACCATCGCGTCCATGATCGGATCGCGCGTGTTGGCGCCGATATCGACGACCACCTCGCCGGGCGTGCAGCGGGGCGTCTCCGGGGCGCAGCCCGCCTCGCTGCCGTTGGTCAGGCAGTCATTTTGGGTGTCGATGCCCAGGGGGTTGGTGCCGGAGGGGCCGGGGTAGAGCATCAGGCCAAAGTGGGCCACGTCCCCGTGCTCCATCAGCATCCCCGCCACGGCGTCTTGGGCGATGTCCCACTTGGTGGTGCCGTCGATGGTGCCTTGCATGCTCACCGAGCGGTCGAGGATGACGAGCACGCCAGGGTACTCGCAGTTCTGCGCCCAAGCCGTGGCGCTCATCAACAATAACGCTGTCGCGGTCAGGAGCCGCCTCATGGGAGATCCCCCAGGGCCTCGAAGGCCCGCTGTAAATCAATGATTTCAGGGCGGATGCTTCCACCGAACGGGCTTGGAATCAAGAGGAGCGGCGCTTTTAGGCGGGGAGGCTAGCGCACGCGCCATATCCGCTGATCGCTGCCCCCTTCGCCGATCTGAAACCGCGCGGGTTTAAGGCAGCGGGGGCAGCGCCCCACATAGTGTGTCCCCTCTTTATTGGGGTAGATCCGCGCGTAGACTCGACAGCACTCAAAGTAGATCCCTAAGAATGGACGCTTCGTCTCCACCTCGATCCCCTTTATCAAGGAGCGCGCGATGCTCAAGGTCGGCGATCTGTTCCCCCCCTTCAAGCTCATCGATGAGCGCGGCGAGATGATCACCGAGGCGGCCCTCAAGGGCGCGCTCGTGGTCCTCTTCTTTTACCCCAAGGATGAGACGCCCGGCTGCACCAAGGAGGCCTGCGCCTTCCGCGACGGCCTCGACGCCTTCACCGAGCGCGGCGCCCGCGTGATGGGCGTCAGCCCCGATGATCAGGTCAGCCACTGGGGCTTTAAGCAGAAGTACAAGCTCAACTTCCCGCTGTTGACCGATCACGGCCACGCCCTCGCCTCCGCCTGCGGGCTTTGGGGTGAGCAGGTCGTGTACGGCCACCGCTTCGAGGGCGTCTCGCGCACCACCTATGTGCTCGTCGATGGGCGCGTGGCGGTGATCTTCGAGGACGTGGACGTCACCGCCCATGTGGAGCGCGTCCTCGCCGCGCTGCCCCTTGCCCCTTAAATAATAGTTGAGTTATTTTAGTTATGTTAGAGTTTTAAAAACGTATTTTTAAAACATTGACAGCCCCTTCCCCGCGCGATACGACCAATCACCGACTGAAACGCAAAGTCCTGTCGGGTTTGATACAAGGAGGCTTTCGATGTCTTATACGCGCGATGTGATGGATCTCGTGGTGCGTAAGAACGCCAGCGAGAAGGAGTTTCACCAAGCCGTTAAAGAGGTCTTCGACACGCTGGAGCCCCTCTTCGAGCGACGCCCCGACTATCGACATCACAAGATCCTTGAGCGCATCGTCGAGCCCGAGCGCGTCCTGATGTTCCGCGTGCCGTGGATGGACGATCGCGGCCAGGTGCAGGTCAACCGTGGCTTCCGCATCGAGTTCAACAGCGCCCTGGGCCCCTACAAGGGCGGGCTGCGCTTCCACCCCACCGTCAACCTGGGCATCCTCAAGTTCCTGGCCTTCGAGCAGATCCTCAAGAACTCGCTGACGACCCTCCCCATGGGCGGCGGCAAGGGCGGCTCAGACTTCGATCCCAAGGGCAAGTCCGACGCTGAGGTCATGCGCTTCTGCCAGAGCTTTATGACCGAGCTGTCCCGTCACATCGGCCCCAACACGGACGTGCCCGCTGGCGACATCGGCGTCGGTGGCCGCGAGATCGGCTTCCTCTTCGGGCAGTACAAGCGCCTGCGCAATGAGTTCACCGGCGTGCTGACGGGCAAGGGCCTCAACTGGGGCGGCTCCCTGATTCGCCCCGAGGCCACTGGCTATGGCGCCGTCTACTTCGCCCAGAACATGCTGGAGAGCCGCCAAGACACCTTGGCCGCCAAGGTCTGCGTCGTCTCTGGCTCCGGCAACGTGGCCCAGTACACCGTCGAGAAGCTCAACCAGCTCGGCGCCAAGCCCGTTACGCTCTCTGACTCCGGCGGCTTTATCCACGATCCCGACGGCATCGACCTTGAGAAGCTCGCCTTCATCATGGATCTCAAGAACATCCGCCGTGGCCGCATCAGCGAGTACGTGGAGAAATACCCCCACGCCACCTATCACGCGGGTCAGCGCCCCTGGGGGGTGCCCTGCGACTGCGCCTTCCCCAGCGCCACGCAGAATGAGATCAGCGCCGAGGAGGCCAAGACCCTGCTCGACAACGGCTGCTTCGTCGTCTCCGAGGGCGCCAACATGCCCACCGAGCCTGGCGGCATTGATCTCTTCGTCGAGCATAAGATCCTCTATGGGCCGGGCAAGGCCGCCAACGCCGGCGGCGTGGCCGTCTCTGGCTTGGAGATGTCGCAGAACTCACTGCGCCTGAGCTGGACCCGCGAGGAGGTGGATCAGCGCCTCTTCAACATCATGAAGTCCATTCACACCAACGCCTACCAGACCGCCCAGGACTTCGGTCAGCCCACCAACCTGGTCCTCGGCGCCAACGTCGCCGGCTTCGTCAAGGTCGCCGACGCCATGCTGGACCAAGGCCTCGTTTGATCTCGGCTCAGGCCCAATCCTGGCGCTGAACCACCCCCGCCAAGCGCGCCGCCTCCCCCACCCAGAAGGGCCGCCCCATCACTCGACAGTGCTCGACGAGGCTGAGGTAGGCGCACAGCCCCTCCTCAGGGGCGTTGGAGATGAACGGCCCCATCGTGGGGCACAGCGCGCCGCGCTGATAGGGATCGATCCGCGCTTGGATGAGCGCGGACTCGGCGGGCGGGCAAGGCGCATCCCCTGGCGGCGTAAAGTAATGCACGTCGGCCTGCTGCACACAGTGGTCGCCGCGCGGTGACACGCCCTGGCAGACCGTCGATCGCAGCAGCGCCGTGGGATCTGAGGGGAAGGGCCGCGCCGAGCTGAGGATCTGAGGGGGCAGGGCTGCCTTGGGCTGAGGGTTGGCCTTGGGCTGAGGGTTGGCCTCGGGCTGAGGGTTGACCTCGGGCTGAGGATCAGGCGCCGCGCCGCAGCCCGCCAAGGTCGCGCCGCTGGCGAGGAGGTGGCTCAAGACGCGGCCGCGTAGCCGCTGGATGGCGTCACTCATGGCGAAAACTCCAAGGCAAAGAGGGCCTGGCGGGCGGGCTCAATCAGCTCGGGCCAGCCCTGTTGTTGAAGCGCGTAGCGTTGCGGCTCGCTGAGCCGACCGTGCGCGTTGAGCTGCGCCTCATCGGGATCTGGCTCAGGGGGCGCGCCCCCCCAGCGCGGCGCCGCCTCAAAGCCCTCGATGGCCGCCGCGCGGGTCTGAGGATCCCCCAGCGACAGCGCCCAGCGGACCACGCGCCATGACAGCTCGGCGTGGCGCGTCTCATCCTCGGTGATCAGCTCCAGGGCCGCCTTCGCCTCTGGATCTGTCGCCAAGGCCGCCGCCTCCGCCGCCTCTAAGGCCGAGAGCGTCTCGCCCACGCAGCCCTCGATGACCGCCGCCCGCGTGATCGAGGGCAGATCCAGCGGCCCGAGGGGATCGCCGTCGAGGGGGAAGGGGCCGGGGCCGAGGGCCTGGCCGCCGTAGCGCGCCGCCAAGGCGAAGCAGCGCCGGGCGTGCTCCACCTCATCGATGCCCGCTTGGTTGCTGTCGCGGAGGAGATCGGGGGGGGCGGCGACGCCCAGCAGGTGCAGCGTCAAGCGGGCGAAGGAGGCGATGGCGGCGTGCTCAGCGCGGGCGGCGTCGAGCCACTCTGCGGCCAAGCGCGCTTGGATTTGAGCGTCCATAGAGGCCCTCATCAGGTGGCGGGAGTCTGCCGCTTTATAGCACGCCTCAGGGGCCTTGACCGTTGAATCCCAGCGCCGATAAGCTCAAATTCCTCGCGCGCTTAAAGGCCCTTCGCTGGCCGCGCGCCGTTCATCCTCACAACGCCCGAGGTCACGATGAGCGAACGCATGATGGATAAGGCCGCCGCCAGCCACGCGCTTGAGTCACAGTCTCAACAAGAGATGTTTGAGTCAGATCCGCGCGCCCAGGCCGCTTGGCAGGGCTATATGCGTCAGCTGCAAGCCAAGCCCGCCAAAGAGGAAGACACCTTGGAGGATCTCACGGCCAGCCAGCAGCGCTATGTCAAGACGCTCAAGGCCGTGGAGGCGGCCAACCCCAAGGCGGGGCCGCAAGACATCGCCATGTCGATCTCCCTGCTCTTATGGGGGGGGCGCATCTGGGATCACGACGGCAAGGCGGCGGACGTCACGCGCCCGGCGGGGGTGCCGCTGGTCTTGGACTACCAAGGGGGCGAGGGCTACAAGGACGTCAAGATGACCGATCGCCAGTCGCAGTTCTTTCAAAACCAGCGTGGCGTCACTGATCAGCACGGCTTGAAGTCGGGCGTGGCCCACGCCTTCCCCGCCGTCGCCGCGCTGGCGGGCCGCGAGGACACGGTCAAGGGCGACTACAACGCGCACATGGTCACCAAGGGCGGCGACTTCATCCAAGACATGGCGCGCATGATCGTGGAGTTGAACTTCGAGACGGTGTTCCGCGACGCCGAGGCGCGGGACAATGAGCGCGCCTTGGAGCTGGCCCATAAGAACGCGGGCTCCAGCCGTCCGCTCTCCGAGAGCCTCGCCGAGCAGTTCCGCTTGGAGAACATGGAGGCGGAGGCGCGGGAGAAGAAGAAGCAGGAGATGTCCAAGGTGGGCTTTCAGCCGCTCTAAAGGTTCTCGATCACAGGGCAATCGCACCTTCACCTTCGCTGACGCGCTCAAGCAGGCCGCCGATGTCCGGGCGATGGGGCGCCTTACACCGAGGCCAACCATGCGAAATCTATCATGTTTCTAAATCCATCAAGGCGACTGAAGCGCTCAAGGTCGATCGCCGCGCGCGATGGCGATGAAGAAGCGATGCCACCCCGTCTCATTTCCCGACGAGTGCTCTACGCCGCGCTGCTTCTCTGCGTGGCCTGCGAAGATGACGTGGCGCTCGATCCCGACATCCTCATCGCCCTCCGTGACATGGGCTTCTTCGAGCGAGACTCGGCGCCGCCCTTGCCGATCTTGCCCGACACGAGCTTGATGCCTCCACCAGACGCGGCCCCCTCCGACGCGGCGCGCGCGGACGGCGACACCAGCGACGGGGCCATTCTCGATGGAGCGCCCATCGAAGACGCCACTCTCCTCGACGGGGCGGTGATCGGCGATGCCGCGGAGGGTTGCTCTGAGGGCGCCTCAAGGCCCTGCCCCAATGCCTGCGGGCTCCAGCCCTGCGAGGGCGGCACCTGGGGCGCCTGTGAGCCCCTCCCCGAGCGCTGCAACGGCCATGATGACAACTGCGATGGGGAGACGGACGAGATCTTCCCCGTGGGCTTGGGCTGTGTCGCTCAGGGGGACGCCTGCGGCGCTTATGGCGTCAACGCCTGTGATGATGAAGGCGGGGTGATCTGCGCGGTGGAGGTGGTGGCGCCCGGCGAGGAGATCTGCGATGGCCTCGACAATGACTGCGATGGCGACGTGGACGAGGGCTTCGAGGAGGCGTGCTGCGTCGATGATGTCCACTGCCCCCCCGCCGATGAGTGCCGTGGTGGTCGCTGCGCCCCCCGCGAGGACCCCGCCCGCGCCGAAGGCTCTTGTCAGAGCCCCATCTCGCTGCTGGGTCCAGGGCGCGCCTTGGGAAACACGGAGGCGGGGCGGGTGATGCACTTCGGGGCGTGCAGCCGCGAGAGCATGCGGCGCGCCGAGATCGTCTATCGCTTCGAGGTGGAGGCCCCCACCCAGGTTTATCTGGAGGCCAAGGGCGCCGGGAACGATACCGCCCTCTATCTACGCGGCGATTGCATGGACGCCTTCTCGGAGATGGCCTGCGTCGAGGGGGCGGGGGGCGCGCAGGGGCCGAGCGTCGAGCTGTTCGCCGAGCCCGGCGCGCCCTACTTCGTCTTCGTCGACGCGGGCGCCAGCGGCGGGGGGGCCTTTACGCTTGAGTATCAACACCTCGACGCGCCGCGCTGCCTTGAGGATCGCCACTGCGAGGGGGAGGCGATCTGCCACGAGGGGCTCTGCGTGGTGCCTGAGTGCGCCGAGGACGTGGACTGCCCCGGCGAGATGGTCTGTGAGGGGCTGCGCTGCGTGCCCCCGCCGGGCGCCTGCGTTACGGACGAGGACTGCGGCGGGGGAGAGTACTGCGTCGAGGCGCGCTGCGCGCGGGGAGGGCGCTGCGAGCACGCGCCCATCCTGAGCCTCAACAGCACCACCGCCTTCCACATCGAAGCGCGCCCCGATGAGCTGACGGCGAGCTGCGGCCCCGGCGGCCCCGAGGGGGTGTTCACGTTCGGCGACGCGCCCGCGATCGTGGCCCTGACGGCGCTCGCCGATGGCGTAGAGGCGGCCATCTCGGTGCGCGATTCATGCGAGGCGCCCGAGGCCGAGGTGGCCTGCGAGGCGGACGCGCTCCAGCCCTGGATCACGATGAGGACTGAGGCGGGGATCGCCTACTCAGCGATCGTGGAGGCGGAGGACACCCCCGCCGAGATCGCGCTCTTGTATATGGGGGCGATCATCCCCCAGCGGTGCGGGGTGGCTCGGCCCCTTCCCGACTTCGTGCCCGATCTGCTCGCTGGCAGGGTCACGCGCCTCTTCAGCGATACCTCAGGGGTCGAAAATCTCCTCAATCCCTCCTGCGCGCCAGAGTCGGCGGCCCCCGAGGAGGTCTGGGCGATCATCTCGCCGATCAACGCCCGCGTGAGCGCTCAGACGCTCAACAACGAGTACGACACCGTGCTCTATGTCTTGACTGACGACTGTGAGACGGAGATCGCGTGCAATGACGATGTACGCAGCTCTCAGAGCAGCTTTGTAGAATTCGAGATCGAGGCGTTTGAGGTCTATTACATCGTGGTCGATGGCTTCGATGCCCACTCTGGGGCGTATCAGCTGATCATTGAGCGAGATGATGAGCCAGGGTGAGGCTCATGAGGATCAATTACATCCCCCTTTAATGGAAGTAGAGCAATTTTTCTCTATATTGGGCGTGGGATTTACCAAAGCGCAGACCCGCTCGCGCTCCAAGCAAAGCATTCCTTTGATGAACGCAAAAAATTCGGTCGGGTCACGACATACCCGTCCCACCGTGTTAGCCTCTGCCCGCTCTGCACATCTCGTTGAACGGTTGAATCATGAGGAATCACAAGGGACTCGGCGCGCCCCCGCGCTCGAAGCGCGCGCCGCGAGGGGCTGGGCTGCTCGTGATGACGGCGGTGACGTTGCTGTGCCTCTCTCCAAGTGGGGGTGAAGCTCGGCGGCCACTGCCGAGCGCGTTGGACCTCGACGCGGAGTATCGCGTCCAGACGACGCATATCGAGCCATTGGATCTCAACGGCGTGACCGCTGAGCGCTTCCAGGTCACCCAGCAGCGGCTGCGGGTGGAGCCGGGGCTGCGGGTGGATGACGTGGGCGTGATCCGCGCCCAGCTCGACATCCTCAGCGGGGCGCTGTTCGGGGACAACGGTGACTTCAACCAAGCCCCACAGCCCACCTCGGGGCTGTCGCTCTCCTCGCGCTGGCCCAACGCCGCCGGGTGGACCATCGGGCTCCCAGAGGGCGCCGATGGCCTCGATCCCGACAGCTACCGCCCAGTCCTGACGACCATCGAGCCGATCCGGGTCAACCGGGTCTGGGCTGAGGTGAACCTCCCCTTTGGGCTGCTGAGCGTCGGGCGACAGCCAGCGACGCGCGGCGGCGGGATCAGCCTGCACGACGGCTCCCGCGTCAACCGTTGGGGTGTCAGCCGTTACTCGGGGACCGCCGATCGGTTTCTGTTCGCGACGAAGGTGTCGGAGGCGTTTCGGATGATGACCGCCGACGACTACACGCCTGATCGCTCGACGGATGACGGCGTGTTCTTGGCGGCGGCCTATGACATGGCGACCCAGGATGATGTGATCCTCGCCAGCGACGACCTGCATCAGACCTCGGGCACGTTGCAGTGGAAGGCCAAGGCGCCTCGCTGGTTTGGCTGGGATTGGCGCGACTTCCTGTTCCAAGCGACCTTCGCCCGCCGGTTCGGCGATGAGTTCGGCACCGAGACGTTCGGCGTGCCCGTCACGCTTGAGTTCACGGCCGGTCGCGTCCACTTCCTCGGCGAGTTCATGGCCGCGTTTGGGCACACCACGGAGATCAGCGAGGGGCTGGCGGCGCTGCGCGAGGTGGATGAGGCCCGCCGCGTGATCAAGGACCAAGACATCCTGATGTTCGGGGCGCGCGCCCTGCTGGATCTGGAGCTGGGGCCGGTGGTGGCGACGCTCGAGTTCGACTACGCCAGCGGTGACGATGATCCACGCGATGACACGGCGCAGACGACGTTCAGCTTCGCCCGCGATCGCAACGTCGGCTTGCTGTTGTTCGAGCACGTCCTGGCCTATGAGACGGCCCGATCGGCGGCGGTCGGCGTCCAAAACCTCAAGGAGATGGGCGCCAACTCGTTTCCGATCACGGAGCTGGAGAGCGAGGGGCGGTTTCATAACGGGATCGTGATCTTCCCCCAGCTCCTCTACACCCCGGTCAACTCGGCCCACTACGGGCGCTTCCACGTCCGAACGGGCGCGCTGATCGCCTGGGCGGCGCAGCCTGTCATCGATCCGATCATGACGCTGCTGAGCGAGGATGGGCTTGAGATCAAAGACGACGCCGTCAACTGGAACGGCGGCGAGCCCGCGCGCTTCTACGGCACCGAGCTTGACTTGCAGCTTGAGTGGACCTACCGCGAGTTCTTCACCTGGACGGTGGAGGGCGCCGTGCTGTTCCCCGGCGACGCGCTCCACGACGAGAGCGGCGACGCGGTCAACAGCTTCCTGATCGAGAACCGCTTTACGTACGTGTTTTGAGGGAGGGCCGTGGAATGAGACTTTGGGTGAGACACATGATCGGCCCAGCCGGGCGCCTCGCCGCCTGCCTCGCCGCCTTGGGGCTGGCGGCCTGCGAGGCCTATAACCCGCCACCGGAGGCGGAGGCGCTGCTCTGCGCCAACAATAACTGCGTCGAGGGTGAGCCCATCCGGGTGCGCTTCTCCGAGGCCATCGATCCAGCGTCGCTCTCGATCACGGTGTGGCCGGGCGAGCAAGACAGCTACGACATCGAGGGTGAGCGCCTCGCGACGGTCAAGCCGTTGCTGCTCGGTTGTGCGGTGTCCGCAGGCTGCGGCGACGGCGCGGCGGCGCTGGTCTTGGAGGAGGGTGACACGGTCGCGGCCCTCTTTGTGGAGCCCGGCGCGCTTGGCCCACGCAACCGCCCGTTGGTCTTGGAGATCTCCGGCGATCTGGCGGATCCCGAGGGCCGCCGCAAGGTGGCGACCAAGCAATTCGACTTTCAGATGGTCATGGCGGGGTGGGCGTCGTTCCAGCCCGGCCTGCCTGCCGATGATCCCCGCGTCGTCGAGGGGGCTTATACGTTCTACACCAACCTCGACACGCCGCTGGGCGTGGCGCTCCCGCAGCAGTACTTTGGGGATCTGCGCGTCAACCGGGAGACAGGCCGCTTCCTCTTCCTCTTCCAAGACGCCGATCCCATCGACGGCGCGCCGCAGAACACGACTGATCCTGCGCAGATGAGCATTGATACGGGCGAGGAGGCGTTCATCTTCCTCGCCGACGGCGTCTTTGGGCGCAACGGCGACGACATCGTGTTCGAGTCCGTGGCGTTCGAGATCAGCTTGACGGTGGGGCCGATCACCTTCGCGCTGTTCGACTGCGTGCTTCGTGGGTCGATCAGCCTCGATCCGGCGACCGGCGAGAGCCGCTGGGACGGGACGATGTTCGTCGGCGAGGTCATGATCCAGGTCGGCCAGGACGATCCGAACTATCACCCGCCCCAACAGGAGAACTTCATCTGCTCGAAGATCACCCCCGAGCAGCGCCCCGAGGAGGCCGCCGTCGTCTGCGAGGCGGATCCCTGCGCCCACATCGCGGGGCCTCAATGCTCGCTGCTGCTGACCGATGAGGCCTGGCCCGTGGCCGAGATCTGCGGCGCGGCTGAATCCCAAAAGCGCCGCACCACACACGCCCCCTCGCCGTAAACAGGCGCTAGATGTTCCCTGACTTCCACGCGAAGTAACCCCACCTCGCGAGGTTCGTCGCCCAGCCGATCAGCGACCTCGCCTCGGGGTAATGCGCGTCTGGCGTCGCTGGCGCCTCGCCCCGCAGATGCCCCAGCACCTCCTCGGTGTGCGTCCCCGGCAGCGGCGCTGGCGCCACCCCTGGCAGCGGCGTATGGGAGAGCCGCAGCGGGCTGCTGACGAAGGCCAGCGGCATCTCCACCCCCGGATAGGGCCGCTTGCTGACGAAGGGGATTGGGCGATCATCGTAGGCGGACACAAGCTGCGCCATCTTGGAGACCTTGGGGTAGGCCATCAGCGCGATGGCGTCGCCATAATCGCGCCCCGCGAGATCGGCCTGCAACGCGGGCAGCTTGCGCCGACGCAGCGCGCGTCGCAGGGCCTCGAAGGGCGCCTCCGCCTCCGCCACCTCCGCCCAGCCCGCCTCACCCATCCAGCGCCTCAAGAGCCCGCGAGGGCCAGCCACCGCCACCCAACCCGAGCTGGTCTTCACGATGCCGCTGTCGATGATCTCCGCCTCATCCTCCACGTCGCGGCGCGCCTGATGTGCAGCAATATCATGAAGTTGCAAGAGCACCGAGAGCGTCGTGAGGTGGCTGTTGACGAAGGCGCGCTGCCCCGTCCGCGTTCGGCGATAGAGCCCCAGCAGCGTCCCGTAGGCGCCCAGCAGCCCACAGCCGATGTCGATGACGGGGGAGGGCAGCAGCTTAGGGCGCTGCCCCTGGGCATAAGACATCTGGATGCCCGAGACCGCTTGGACGACCTGCTCGAAGCCGGGGCGGTTCTGCCACTCCCCGTGGTTCCCATAGGCGTTGAGGTGGGTGTATATGAGCGCCGGGTGCCGCTCGTGGACCGCATCGGGGTTGATCCCAATCGCCTTGGCTACATCAAGGTGCCTGAAGTTCTGCACCAAGACATCGGGCTGATAATCCTCCAGCAACCGCCAGAAGGTCTCCTTGGCCCCCTCCGCGCGCAGATCCAGGGTGGCGGAGCGCTTGCCGGCGTTGAACACGAGGTGAAAGGAGAGGGCCCAGTCCAGCAGCGTCGAGCCCTGCAGCGTGACCACCTCGGCGCCCAGCTCCGCGAGGGTGCGCGTGGAGGCGGGGCCAGCGATGATGCGGGAGAGATCGACCACCTTGATCCCCGCCAGCGGGGGGCGAGCGTCCACGGGGCGGGCGGCGATCTCCTCGGGGGTCGGGCGTGGGGCCTCAGCCCAGCGGGCGGCGATCTCGGCGGCGTGATCGTCGAGGATCACCCTCGGCGTGGCCCGCGCCTCAACCCCCGCCACGTCCACCACGGGGCCGGGGACGGTGAGCGCGCCGAGCACGGGATCCTCGACGGTCACGGCGTCAGCGAGGCCATCGGCGCGGCTGTCATCGAGCCACTCCTCGATGGAGCGCACCTTGATGCAGCAGAGGTGATCGCCGAGGAGGCGCTCCCACTCATCGGCGGGGCGGTCGCGGAAGATCTGCTCATAGATAGCCTTGATCTTCTTGGCCTCGGCGATGCTGCCGACCTGGCTGGGATCGGAGATGGTCTGCGCCGACAAGATCCCACGCAGGCGCTCCACCTCTGCGCGGTATCCATTCTCCTTGAGGAGCCTGAGCATCTGCTCGTTATGGGAGGGCAGCGTGATATGGAGATAGACATAGCGCGCGTCCTTGCACGCCCAGACCCGCATAAAGGGCGAGCCGATCATCTTGAGGGGGAGGAAGCCGCGGGGAATGCCAGACTTTACCAGCACTTGCAGCACCTGGGACATGGCGCTGGCCTCGAAGAGGGAGGTGGTCACCTCCTGACCGCGACCGTCACGCGCTTGTGCGATGAGCGCCGCGACGACCCCATTGGCGAGGTAGAGGGCGGACATCACCGAGGCGACGGGGAAGGCGTGGTGCTTGGGGGCGCCGATGGGCTTCTCGTACAAGCCGCCCGCTGCGCCCGCGATGGTGGGATAACCCGGCAGAGACGCGCGGGGATCCCCCTCGGGGAAGGCCGTCACCCGCCCTACGATCAAGCCAGGGTTGCGCGCCGCGCGCAGCGCCTCGATGTCGATGGGGCCCAAGGCGTGCCCGCCCGCCACGCGGTGATCGAGGACCACATCGGCGTGGGCGAGCAGATCCTCGACGCGTCGGCGCTGCTGGGGATCTTCGAGATCCACCACCGCCTCGGCCTTACCGCGCGAGAGCAGCCCCCGCTCGACGGGGTGCCCATCCTGGCGCGCCAGGAGCTGGAGGACCTCGGCGCCCTGCTCGGCGAGCATCATCCCCACCAGCCCGCTCGCCGTGGAGTAGCCCAGCTCAACGACGCGTAGATTTGAGAGGCAGAGTGGCATCGGGGTGTCCTGTGTGGGTGGCATGGGTCCTCCGTGTGGTGCGCTGTTGGCGCCGATGTTGGCGCCGAATATAGAGACTCACCGCTCAAAGACCTAGCTCACCATCAACGCGGCGCGCGAAACGCGCTGACGGGCCTCCTCCCGATCAGATCGGTTGACAAGGCCCCGCCTCAATCGACATTCACCCCCACCGAACCACGCGGATGAGAGACCATGAAGACACGCGCGATGATGATCTTGCTCCTCGCCTTGTTGACGCTCACCAGCCAGGCCCTCGCGCGCGAGGTCGCCGGCGTCAGCCTTAGAGAGAAGGCCACCGTGGGCGGCCAGTCGCTGATCCTCAACGGCGCGGGCCTACGCGAGAAGCTCTTTATCGACGTCTACGTTGGCGCCCTCTACCTCCCCAAGAAGACCACCCGCTCCAAAGAGGCCATCGAGTCCGACGTGCCCAAGCGCATCGAGATGGTCTTCCTGCGCGACGTGGACAAGGAGAAGCTCGCCGACACCCTTGAGCAGAACCTCGCCAAGGCCAAGTCCGCCGCCCTCGACGCCAAGGCCAAGCGGCTCACCGCCCTGATGGATGACGCCCGCGAGGGGGATCGCGTGTACCTCGACTATGTCCCGGGCGAGGGGATCAGCGTCAGCATCAAGGGGAGGAAGAAGGGGACGATCGAGGGCTTCGACTTTATGAAGGCCGTCTTCGCGATCTACATCGGCGACGAGCCCTCCAGCGAGCAGCTCAAGAAGGGGATGTTGGGCAAGTAAGGCGGCCCGATACATCGCCTCTTGCGCCCCTTCTCAGCGCACATCCCCCCATTGGAGACGTTAAGGGCCGCTGTGGGCGCCGCGCTAAGCCCTAACGCGCGTTGAAACCACACGCCGCGCTGAGGGCTTGAAGGGCGCGTTGCCGATTGAGGTGTTGGAGGTCGTGTTGTGTCTCAAAGCTCAAGAGACACCGCGCGCAGGCCTCATCGCAGTCACACCCCGCCAATTCCTCAGGGGTTGACCCCTCACATGAGGGGGTGACTCAAACCTCTTTGGGGATTGTGAAGCGTGCGGTCCAACTCGCGTGAGCCATCTCTTTTAGGCGCTCTCGCGCGAAGCCTGCTGGGCGACCTGAAGCGACCATCCCTGCCCAGGCGTAAGCAAATTCATCTTCAAGGTTTGTGGCAAATTGAAGCGGATCATCTGTGCTGAGGACGACAGGTACAGGCATTGGATCTGCGAGATTCTCCGAACGGAGTTGAAATAGAGGTTGATCGAGAGGTACACGTAGGCCACCGATTACAAAGTTTGAAGATGGATTAATTTCGATTACAGTTTGCCAATAAGAGATATATGTTGAGAGCCATTTTTGAATAGCGATCAAAAGTGGAAGATCTCGCGATGTATGCTTCAAAATAAGCGCATCATTATTCATCTCTATTATATTTTTGGGAAATTTTAATCTGAGTGTTTTCAAAGATTCACAGTATAAATTCCCTTGATTAACTATCTGTTTAATTATGCCTCTTGAACCAAGAAAATTATGTAGGCTATCATTATAGTTCGATAAGTGTTCGAAAATAGGCGCTAATTTCAATTGCTTGATAAGTTGCTGACGCTCCTCCGCAAATGGATACAAGTCAATTTTAGGCAGGTCTAATACATCACGTCGCACCAATCCCAACGCCCAATCCAAATCGAGAAGGCGTATCCAAGGGGAGATAAATACCTCAGGATTCCTTTCAACCCATTGTGCTGGATCCAGACCCAGGGCGAGGCCATGGCCGAGACGATCATCGCGCCGCATCAAGCCATACTCAAAGGGCTCATGGATCGCGCGCAGGCCGCTGAGGAGGTGCTTAAAGTCCTCGCCTGCGTGGAGGGTTAACCCAAGGGGCCGAAGCCCTGTCTGCTGGCTGGCCTTGGCCGAAGCGCGCAAGACATCCCGAAGGATATCAGCCACAAGCCAGAGTGGTCCATTGCGCTCTAGGCTCGCAACGTCCACACCTCGGAAGTAAGCTAACCAATACGGGTTATGGCGAAGCATTCGACAAAGTTGCTCGCCTTGATTTGTAATCGCGCGGTGTTGCTGAGTGAAGCTTTTATCACTATCAAGGTCTCGGATAAGATGATAAACCCAACCGGCCTCTATTGGGAGATCACGAACGCGGGAGATATGCTTACGCGCTTCACTGAGATTATTAGGGGGCGCTGTGCGTGGCTCAATCGCCTGAAGGTTCAGCTCATTTCTCATCGTCGCAGCGTCAAGATAGGTCTCCTCGTTGATCCCCTTGCGATAGGGTTTTATGCGATCAAAAACCTGAACAAAGGCATCCAAGCCGGGGCGCTGAATATCTTGCACAAGGTACTCATGGAGGATACATTGAACGCGAATGTATTGTATAAGAACTAATGTAAAAATTTTATCCTTTGAATAAGTATTCTCCGAAAAATCGAAGGCACGAGCTAAAAACACGATCTCAGGGATATCCTCGTTACACCAGAGAGGATCTCGCCTCCAGAATTGTCCTTTAATCTCGGCGGAACGGAGTGCATCTAGGGCCGCAGAATCTTTGCGCCAAAGATCTCGCTCAGTAAGATCATCAAAGGGCTCAACCAGGCCAGAATAGAATTGATGAATCGCAGTGAATCTTCGAGGGCTGTCAGGCCTAAAATTGAGCCTGAGCTGTTCGGCGAGCCAGTGGCGCGCTGACCGCGCGCGGGAAATCCAGAGGTTCCAATGGGTTATGCCCTCTGGATTTTCCAGAGATTTTCTCTTATCGAAGCCCTCTCGTCGAGTCATCAAGTGTGACCAGAGGAAATCAAAGCTCAGGCCTGCTTTCAGGTGCAGGTGCAGGAGAGCGATGGGCTCTGTTGGGGTTATCTGGCGTTGAAGAAGCCGGACTCGTGTTGGAACACGATGAGATTTCACGGTTTCGCGTTTCGCGGCAGCGGCGAGCAGGATAGCGCTCGGGAGACGTAGGGAGAGCATCCGCCACATGAGGATCTCACGTCCAGGGTTCTTTGGATCCACTTTGAGTGTGCAGATGTCACCACCAGGGTGGAGGTGCTCACGCGCGAGGCGCCTGAGTTGTGGGATATAGGGTTCTTTATCGGGCCAGTAGAGGCGCAGGAGGGCCTCCGCGTCGCTGTTGCAGTGGTGCCCAACGAGCCTTGTGCGTAGGGCTTCTCTGAGTTGGTTATGCGCGCTTGTGTGCGTTGGTGTTTTCAGTAATGCTTTGTGCAGCCATGGAAGCGCGATCGTGTCGGCTTTGGCTCGGATAGATTGGCTCATTGATTATTAATAAGTTCGTTTGCTCTTTGCCTTAGCCATTCTACGGTTTTTGAGCCAACTCCACGTAATTTATTTATATCTTCGAACGATTCGAATAAATTGGAGTTTTCTAGATGCTTTCTAATAATATTAATACTTGCTTTTAGTTCTTGTGGGCAGTCTAAGAATAGCTTCCCATTGTTTGAGTTTATCACACGCAATAATTCTTTTTCTGGATTCGTGTGTTTTTTACCACCAGAATTCATTTCATTCTTTATAGCGCGAATCCAAACATCATAGGACTCTTTACGAAGATAAATTTCTAGTAATTCAGGTTTAAACCATAAAGTAATATTGTTATTTTTGATGAGATCCGCGATTAGCTTAAACACTGATTTTTCAACTATTGGGAAATGAAGATTTCCTGGAAAATTATCGCTTGATAATGATTCTAAATTTAACATTAAGGCGTCAATCATTATCATTAGATAGCATGCGGTAAAAAATTCCTTTATTTCGCTCGGATCTTCTTGCATATTTTGAGAAATATTACTAATTCTAGCCAAAGTAGAATTCCATTTCTTTATTGCATATTCCCATGCAACCCAAGATTCTAGTTTTGGGTGAGGAAATCCCGTATCATTATTATATAGCCATGGTTTAATTTCAAAATCAATAAACTCAATGCGTTCTTGATATTTAATCGCATTAATAGATTGGATTGCTAGCAATAAAGCAAAATTAGCGTTATCTATACGGCTAGATTTTAAGTTAGTTTCGAGTTTGGCCGCATTTCCGTGATCAATAATATCTGATTCATTATTATCGATTTCAATCCATGATCCTAATAACAAACATGAGAAATTACCGTATTTATTTGTTGATGATGTATGAATTCCTAATTTGATTTTTTCATCATCATTAAATTTTAATTCGATATGATCATTAATATAATTTTTTTTATCGTGATGCTAAACTTACCAAGTTTTTCGACCAAATCCCACATTCTAAATATTATATAATTAACTGAAATCCAAGAATTAGCTATGCTAATTGGTAATTCTATAAGGCTATTTTTTAAATTTTGGTTTTGATTTGATTCATGGGCGCAACCCCGAAAAGTTGGCAGACCCCAAGGCCTCAAAGCGAAAACCCTGACGGCGTTCTGCGCATGACGCGGCTCATAAGCTCTGACCAACGTTGTGATTTAAGATAAGAACGAAGGTG
>JAHJCH010000283.1 GCA_018813065.1 Myxococcota bacterium | reverse complement strand
TGGGCGGCGGTGGCGGCGCGGCGACGAGCGGGGCTTCAGCGCGCGGGGCTTCAGCAGGCGGGGCTTCAACGCGCGGGGCGGGCGATGAGGTCAGCGCCTCCAAGAGCAGCCCCAGCGCGATGGCCCCGATGGTGGCGGCGGCGATCAGGCCCACCTTGCGCCGTGCGCTGATGCGCCGCTGAGGCAGGCGGTGGGCGCGCAGCGGCAGGCCGCTGATGCCCTGCGTGGGCGTCTCCTCCTCGGAGTAGGGCAGGGGGATGTGCTCGGGATCGAGCGGCGCGAAGGCCGCCGTCAGCGCCGAGCGGATCTGCGCCGCGACGCTCAAGCGCGCCGAGGGATCATGGGCCAGGAGGCCGCGCAGGAAGGCCAGCGTAGGCGTCGGCAGCCGCAGATGGGCCAAGGCGTCGCAGGGATCGAAGTGAGGATCTTGCTTGAGGGCGATGATCTGCTCCGGCACCGCCGCTGAGTAGGCGCGCAAGCCGGTGATCATCTCAAAAGCGATGGCCCCCAGGGCGTACCAGTCCGATCCTGGGCCGATCCCCTCCTTGGCGATCTGCTCCGGGGCCATATAGGCGGGGGTGCCGGCGAGGAAGCGGGTGGTGTCGCCCTCATCGACGAACTTGGCGAGGCCGAAGTCCACGAGGCGGACATAGTGAGGCTCGCCGGGCACGCTCTGGAGCATGATGTTGGCGGGCTTGATGTCGCGGTGGATGACCCCTGAGCTGTGGGCGGCCTCCAGGGCGTTGATCAGCTGGTGCAGCACGCGCTCGATCTCGCAGATCCGCAGGCCTTGGCGCATCACGCTGCGCAGGGTGCGGTTCTCCTCGACGTACTCCATGACCAAGTAGGGGCGATCACGCTCGGAGCCGAACTTGAGGAGGCGGACGATGTTGGGGTGGTTGAGCCGCGCCAGGGCCGCCGCCTCGCTGCGGAAGCGCTGGAGCATGGCCTCATTGGGGCCATCATCGTCCGTCTCCAGCACCTTCAGCGCCGCCTTCATCCAGATCGGCCGCTGCAAGGCCAGGTAGACGCCGCCCGCGCCGCCGGTGCCCAGCTTGCGCACCACCAGGTACTCGCTGAACTGCTGGCCGAGCATGGGATCGACGAGGCCATCAGCGGTGGAGGTCACGAAAGCGGCGGGGATAAAGTGATAGCCACGACGAGCGCAGACGGGCTGGGGGCAAGCCTTGCCGATCGGCCCGGAGCGCTCACAAGCGGGGCAGAGTCCAAGCGGCTGCGTCACCGTCTTCGCCTCCATACGCCTCGGCCACCCTCATCAGGCAGCCCCAACGGGCGCCAAGCGCCCCATTCACCACGCCCTGTGCTCACCAGGCCAGTGGCCCAGCGACCGCACTCCACGCGCCGTCAGGATATAAACTCTGGGGCGGGCATCCACTCAAAAAATCAGCCCTCAGAGGCCGCCAAGCCCTCGGCGATGGCGCGCATCGCCTCCAGGTTCATCAAGGTCACGCGGCCCTCGCCCTCCTTAAAGCCGCGATCGGCGCTGTTGAGGGCGATGACGACGCCGCGCGGGCGGTGGACATAGATGTACTGCCCATAGACGCCGATGGCGAAGAACTCGCCGGGCGCCGCCTCGGGGGGCAGCCACCACTGATAGCCATAGCCCAGGCGGCCCTCATCGGTGGCGGCCACCTCGGGGATGGGGGGCGGGGCGTTGTTTTGGGTTGAGGCCTCGACCCACGCCTCGGGCACGATCTGGCGCGCCCCCAGCCGCCCGCCTTGGGCGAAGAGCAAGCCGAAGCGGGCGTAGTCGCGGGTGCGCAGGTTGAGCCCGCCGAGGACGAAGTCCACGCCGTCGCCGTCGGTCAGGTAGTAAGCGTCGGCCTCCAGCCTCATGGGCTCCAGGAGCCGCTGGGCGAGGTAGGCCGAGGCGGCTTGGCCTGTGGCCCCGCGCAGGACCATGCCGATGACGTGCGTGTCGATGGAGACATACTTGCGCAGCCGCCCCGGCGCCCGATCTCGGCCCTTGAGGCCCGCGGCGAAGGCGTCCATAGAGCCCCCCAGCGCCAGGACGCGGCCCATCCGGTTTATGTCGGCGTGGTAGTCGAGGTAGTCCTCATTAAAAGACACGCCGCTCGACATATTGAGGACCTGGCGGATCGTGGCCCCCTCATACGCGGAGCCCTTGAGGGCGGGCGCGTAGCGCGTCACCTCATCCTCCAGGGAGGCGATCTCCCCCGCCTCGACGGCGATCCCCACGGCGGCGGAGAGGAAGCTCTTGGCCATCGACCAAGAGATGCGCAGATCCTCGGCCTGTGTGCCCTGGAGGTAGGCCTCATGGACCAAGCGCCCGTCCTTGAGCACGACCATCGCCGTCACCGCGCGCGCCTTGATCCAGTCGTCAAGGCGGATCGAGGCGCCACGGAAGGTGAAGCGCTCAGGGAGCGGGCGCGGATCGGGGGGGAGGGGCGTGGGCGTCGCAGCGGCGACGGTCATGGGCTGGTGAAAGAAGAGGGCCGACATATTGGAGAAGTTGCCCACGATGCGCTTGGGGCTGAAGAGGGCGTTGACGCCCAGGAGCCGCCGCAGCGCCCGCCAGCGGAAGGTCAGCGCCAGGGAGAGGGCGATCAGCGCGCCGCCGATCGTGCGGATAAACCAGAGCTTGAAGGCGAGCATCGATCAACCTCATCGGTGAGCTGGGCGAGGGTACGCGCCCAGGGCGGCGCGGGCCACGCCTTTTCAGCGGCGTCGCGCCACTCCACTCCGCGCGATGCTTGGCTTATACTGGCGCGCAAAAAAAACAGGAGGGAGATCATGCGCAGATTCGCGCTCCTCTGCGCGCTGGCGCTCGGCGCCTGCGATGACGGTGAGCCCGCCGCCCTGAGCCAAGACAGCGGCGCGGCGCGCGATCAAGGTCAGGCGGGCGGCGGCGGCGGTGAGGTCATCGGCGGCGGCGGCGGTGAGGTCATCGGCGGCGGCGGCGGCGAGGTCATCGGCGGCGGCGGCGGCGAAGGCAACGGCC